>CAMNAT010000014.1 GCA_946531785.1 uncultured Oscillospiraceae bacterium | reverse complement strand
GCAGAGACCTCGGCGATGTAGAAGAGGCTTACATCGAAGTAGCGAAGCGCATGGGTCTGATAGAGGGTTAAGCTATGGCAACAAATACATATGAAAGCCCGCTGAACTCGCGTTATGCGTCAAAGGAGATGCAGTATATCTTCTCGCCCGACAAGAAGTTTTCCACATGGCGCAAGCTGTGGATAGCGCTTGCGGAGAGCGAGCAGGAGCTGGGGCTCAATATCACCGACGAGCAGATCGCGGAGATGAAGGAGCATATCTACGATATAAACTACGATGTTGCCAAGGCGCGCGAAAAAGAGGTGCGCCATGATGTAATGTCGCATGTCTATGCGTACGGCAAGCTCTGCCCGAAGGCAAAGCCGATAATCCATCTCGGCGCGACGAGCTGCTATGTGGGCGATAATACCGATATAATCATAATGACCGAGGCAATGCAGCTTATAAAGAAAAAGCTCGTGTGTCTCATAGGCGAGCTTGCAAAGTTCGCGGATGCAAATAAGTCATTGCCGTGTCTGGCATTCACTCACTTCCAGCCGGCGCAGCCGACGACCGTCGGCAAGCGAGCAACGCTGTGGCTCGAAGATCTTATAATGGATCTTGAGGATGTTGAGTATCAGCTGTCCAAGGCAAAGCTTTTAGGCTGCAAGGGTACTACAGGCACACAGGCAAGCTTTATGGAGCTGTTTGACGGCGACCATGAAAAGTGCAAGGCGCTTGATAAGAAGATAGCTGAGAAGATGGGTTATTCCGAGACCTTCCCGGTAAGCGGTCAGACCTATCCGAGAAAGCTTGATACCCAGATGCTCAATGTGCTCAGCTCAATAGCGCAGAGCGCGTATAAGTTCTCTAATGATATAAGACTTCTGCAGCACTTAAAGCAGATAGAGGAGCCGTTTGAAAAATCGCAGATCGGCTCATCGGCTATGGCATACAAGCGCAACCCGATGCGCTCGGAGCGTATAGGCTCGCTTGCAAGATATGTTATAGTTGACGCACTGAATCCGGCAATCACCGCATCGACGCAGTGGTTTGAGAGAACGCTTGACGACAGCGCAAACAAGCGTATAAGTGTGCCGGAGGCGTTCCTCGCAACGGATGCGATACTGAGTCTTTATATCAATGTTGTTGACGGGCTCGTTGTGTATGATAAGGTAATAACAAAGCAGTTCATGGCAGAGATACCGTTCATGGCTAGCGAGAATATAATGATGGATGCCGTAAAGAAGGGCGGAGACCGTCAGGAGCTGCACGAAAAGATCAGGCAGTACTCCATGGAAGCGGGCAGAAATGTCAAGGTCGAGGGCAAGGAGAACAACCTTGCGGAGCTCATTGCAAACGATCCGTCGTTTGGGTTGACCTTGGATGAGATAAACGCGGTTATGACACCGATAAACTTTGTCGGCAGATCACCGGAGCAGGTAACGGATTTCTTAAATGATGTCGTAAATCCTGTTCTTGATAAAAACCGTGACCTGCTCGGTGTTGAAGTAGAGATAAATGTCTGATAGGTAGTTTTGTAAATAAGTTAGGAGTAATATAGCATGGTAAAAGCAGTAGTAGGCGCCTGCTGGGGCGACGAGGGCAAGGGCAAAATAACCGATATGCTTGCCGCTGATGCGGATATCGTAGTCCGCTTTCAGGGCGGCGCGAATGCCGGTCACACCATAGTGAACGATTACGGCAAATTCGCTCTGCATCTTCTTCCGTCAGGCTCATTTAACAGTAATGTTACCAATATGATAGGCAACGGCGTTGCGCTCGATATCCCTCAGCTCGTAAAGGAGATAGAGGATGTCGTGTCAAAGGGTGTACCGCGTCCGAATATAGTAGTATCGGAGCGCACTCAGGTGCTCATGCCTTATCACAGACTGTTTGACCAGTACGAGGAGGAAAGACTCTCAGACCGTCAGTTCGGTTCGACAAAGTCAGGTATCGCGCCGTTCTTCTCGGATAAGTTCGCCAAGATCGGCTTCCAGGTATGGGAGCTGTTCGAGGACGAGCGCTTAAAGGAAAAGATAAAGAATGTGCTTGAGGTCAAGAACCTGATGCTTGAGCATATCTATCACAAGCCGGCAATAGATGCCGATGAGCTGTATAAGACCTGTAAGGAGTATGCGGAGATGATCCGCCCGTATGTGATCGACTCCGTGACCTTTATGCATAATGCGATAAAGGAAGGTAAGACCATACTTCTGGAGGGGCAGCTCGGCTCTTTAAAGGATCCGGATTTCGGTATTTATCCGATGACAACATCCTCATCGACACTTGCAGGATACGGCGCTATCGGCGCAGGAATACCGCCGTATGAGATAAAGGAGATAATAACTGTCGTTAAGGCATATTCATCCGCTGTAGGCGCGGGCGCTTTCGTTTCCGAGATATTCGGTGACGAGGCCGAGGAACTGAGACGCCGTGGGGGAGACGGCGGCGAATATGGCGCCACGACAGGCAGACCGCGCCGTGTTGGCTGGTTCGACTGCGTTGCATCGCGTTACGGCTGCCGCGTTCAGGGCACAACAGCTGTGGCGTTTACGGTACTTGATGTTCTGGGCTATCTTGACGAGATACCCGTATGCGTAGGCTATGAGGTGGACGGTGAGGTAACAAGAGACTTCCCGACTACCGCAAGGCTTGAAAGAGCGAAGCCTGTATTAAAGGTGCTTCCGGGCTGGAAAACCGATATCCGCGGCATAAAGAATTATGCCGATCTGCCGGAAAACTGCCGGAACTATATCGAGTTCATCGAGCGTGAGCTTGAGGTGCCGATCAAAATCGTTTCTAATGGACCTGCAAGGCAGGACATTATAAATAAATAATTTACAATATAAAGGAGAAAAACAAATGGAGAAACTGTTTAAGCTAAAAGAACACGGCACCAGTGTAAGAACAGAGATCATCGCGGGTCTTACGACCTTCCTGTCTATGGTCTATATTCTGGCAGTAAACCCGTCTATTCTGTCGGCGGCCGGCATGGACGCAGGCGCGATATTCACAGCTACCTGCGTATCGGCAGCCTTTGCGACCGCACTCATGGGCTTCTTTGCAAACTACCCTGTAGCGCTTGCATCGGGCATGGGTCTTAACGCGTACTTTGCGTTCACAGTAGTTCCTCAGCTGGCAAAAATGGGGATCACAGATCCGTGGAAGGTCGCGCTTACCGCTATACTTGTTGAAGGTATAATCTTTATTATCCTTTCACTGTTCAAGTTCAGAGAAACGCTTGTAAATAAGGTACCGGCTAACCTGAAATACGGTATATCGGCAGGTATCGGTCTCTTTATCATAATCGTCGGTCTTAAGGGCGCTGGTATCGTTGTTTCTGATGAATCGACCCTCGTTGCTATGGGTAACATCGGAACACCTGAGTTTGCGCTGGCTATGATCGGTCTTATAATCATTGCGACCATTAACCACTTCCGTGTTCCCGGCGCTATCCTCTGGGGTATCCTTGCAACGTGGATCCTCGGTATGATCGCTCAGGCGATAGGCTGGTATCAGGTGGATCCGGCAAACGGCGTATATTCATTGCTGCCGGATTTCTCAAAGGGGCTCAATATCGCCGCTCCATATATGTTCCAGTTTGATTTTGGATTCGTAATGCAAAATGTGATCGAGTTCGCGGTTATAGTATTCTCGTTCCTGTTTGTTGACCTGTTCGATACAGTCGGCACACTGATCGGTGTTGCGGATCGCGGCGGACTGCTCAACAAGAAGGGTGAGCTTCCCAGAGCGGGCGCGGCTCTTATGTCAGACGCTATAGGAACAGTTATAGGCGCATGCATGGGTACATCAACGGTAACCAGCTATGTTGAGAGCGCGGCAGGTGTTGCGGCAGGCGGAAGAACAGGTCTTACAGCGGTTGTAACTGCGGTACTGTTCCTTGCATCGATCGTGCTTGCACCGATCTTCCTGGCTATCCCGAGCTTTGCGACCACACCGGCGCTTATGTTCGTCGGACTTCTCATGATGGCGTCACTCAGAAAGATGACATTTGAGGGCGGAGACATCGCCGAGGTAATAGGCGGATTCATGGCGCTCATAATGATGCCGTTCACATACTCGATAGCAAACGGTATCATGTTCGGTATCCTCTCATGGGTAGTTCTAAAGATCTTCATCGGCAAGGTAAAGGATATCCATCCGGTAATGTGGGTAGCAAGCGCATTGTTTGCACTCAGAATAGTAATGCTCGTTACCGGAGCAGGGGCATAATTGAAGTAAACAGAAAATCCGTATCCATGAAGCTGGATACGGATTTTTTCATTATGGTGTTATGTATATTCTCGTTCCGACCGGGATCGTTCTTGCTATGAGGTCGATATCGCGCTTTTTCATTCTCACGCAGCCGTGTGATATCCTGACCCCTGTTCGTCCGTCGTATTCTGTATTGTTGTACCTGAGCAGTACCGAATGCAGCGCATAGCCGTTGTAGAAAACAAGACAGGGGCCTACATAGTAGCCGTCATAGTTCCATTGTGTCCTGTACTTATATTCAAATGAGCCGGTGACTGTTGGTGTTCCCGGCGCGCCTATCGCGCAAGGACATTCATGGATAAGCTTCCACATGTACTGCTTGCCCTCATAGAGCCTTACAGTATACTGGCTGAGCGATACCCAGACCATATAGCCTGTGCGGCTTGATATTCCCCATGGATTTACGGGCTGAGCGCGGAAATAGTCGTTTACATATGTGGAGTTACGCATGTTTATCGTCATGCTTTCACCATAGTCTGTTACATCCAGCTCGCTTCCTATAATATCTGCAAAGGTCCTCAGCGATACATACACCTTGTCGCCCCACATTATCGTGGGTGCCGCGGCATACAGGTCATTTCCGAACGCTGTGGTATATGCCGTTCCGAGATTGAAGAAGATATAATTCTTTCCGAGCGACAGCACCTCTGTATTATATTTCGTATCAAAGCTGACCTTGAAGCCGATATATTCGGCAAGCGGCTTTATCGGCACCATCGCGATACCGTTATCGTCAATGTATGTGAGCGAATCGAAATTCACCTTTATTCCGTCGTATGTAATATTCAGCACCTTCGGCGCGGTATACTCCGCGGCTGGCTCAGGCGCGGGCGCTTCTGTGATCTCAACAGCTGCTTCCGTTGCAGCTTCGGTAACTTCTGCACCGGGCTTCTCCGTTGCATCGGGTAAAGGTGCAATGGCAGCCTCCGCTTCTGATCCCGTTGCGGGAATGAGCTCCTCCGTTTCCTCTATGATGATCAGCCCGTCATCCTCCGGGACTTCGTTCTCTGCGAACGCCGGAACGGCGCCGAGCAGAATTGCCGATGCGAGCATCAGCGCAAGTGCTTTTTTCATATCTATCCCTCCTGTTTTTATTCCTCGCCCCGCAGGATGCGTGCGAGTCTCATCATGAACCTTGAGCATTTTCCGACAGCCGCCGTATCAAAGCTTACACTCTCCGCATCCAGCCTTTCAAGCAGGGCAGGGGGTATATCCTTTGTATACTCTATCTCTATTTCGTAGTCGGTCTTATCGAGATAGTCATTTTTGTCAAGACATATCTCCACACCATCGGAATATATAAGGCTGTGCCGCATGGTCGTAAGAGAGCCGAGCAGCGCGGCGGGGACATCGAGCCCTGTCATCCTTTTTACCTCATCGGCAGAGAGCTGCTCGGGTACAGTGTCCGTTTTATATTCGCTCTCCTCGGATATCTGCAGCGGACTGTCGGCATTTTTATGCGCCTTGACCTGTATAACGCTTTTTCCGTCTATTGTTCTGGCGCGCAGGGTTATCCCGTTCTTTTTGAGCATCCCCGAAGCGTCCGAGTAATATCCGTTTGTCTGCTCAAACACACTGTCCCATGTAAACATTTTTTCAAGCCTGTTGTATGTCTCCTCATCAAGCATACACTTCAATTCTGTTTCAAGCATCATATCACCGCCTTAAATAAACTGATTGCGCTCAGTGTTGTATTCATAGCCTATCATGCCGCAGCGCGTAATTAGCTCAGACTTGTCGGCTTCAAGATCGTCGCAGAGCGCGTCAAGCGACGGATAGAAGTCGCGCAGCTTTGTGTTCAGCACACTCACAAGTATTGCCGGATCCTTTGGTAAATCCATATATCGTTATTCCTCCGTTGTAATTATAACAGGTCTCGGGATTCCGCCCTGCTCACCCTCTGTGACGCTTTCTATAACGATGGTGATATCGAGCAGCTTATCCTCCGGCGCGATATAATCGAATCTTTGTCCGGGCACGCATCGCTGCGAGAATACCCTTTCGCCGTTTATATATACATCTACATTATCTCCGAAAAGCTCGCAGAAGGTGAGTCTTTCGCCCTTATGTATCTCGGCAGTCTGCTTGTACATGCCGAAGCCTGTTTTGCCCTTGAACAGATCGTCATAGCCGTCGCCGACAGTCGTGATGACCCATGTGTTCATATCGCTGTCTGAGATCGCCTTGCCATATTCGGGGTAGGTGGGGGAAAGCTCAAGTGTCTCGCGCCATTTTGAAATATACCGCTCCTTTACGGACGGGATAGCTTCGGGCGCGTCTGCCCTTGTCCTTACAGGTATAGTGACAGAGCTTATTATTGCTCCGTCAGCTTCCGCTGTCACGATTATCTCCTTTGCTCCGCTGCATGGCGCGGCTATTGCCTGACAGCAGCCGGCAAAAAGCCTTCTGTGATCGGCAATATCGTCCTCATGTGAATTGGGATCGCCGTTACCAACGCCTATAATGCGTCCGCCGCTGACCTTGAAGCAGATCTCGTTATCAGCGTCATATACAAAGTGTCCGTCCTTATCCTCTGCATAGACATTTATGCAGACTGCGTCATTTTCGTATACCTCCGGCATCCCGGCACAAAGCCTGAGAGCGGCAGTGCCAGATGCCGTATATACTGTATCGCTCGCTGTTCCGTCCACCGCCTCAACACGTACATAGCCCGGCTCGAATACAGCTTCAAATTCAGCATAGTTTTCACTATCGGAAACTGCTCTGCCGCATTCCTTACCGTTTATTATTAGCTTCAGCTCGCCGCAGCTTGAGAACACGACTAGTCTGACCTTTTCGCCCTCTTTATAGTTCCAGTGTGAAACTATGTGCACCAGCTTTTCATCCGTCCAATATGACTTGTTCAGATAATATGCCGACTTCGGGAAACCGCAGGTGTCCATTATGCCGAACTGTGTTGATACCGATGGATACTCAAACGGTGTCGGCTCGCCGCGGTAGTCAAAGCCGGTCCAGATAAAGTAGCCCATAAAGTTTTTGCGCTCGTTTATCATCCGGAAGCCCTCGCGGTAGGTGTTGCCCCAGTCCGCGCATTCGGAGTCGAACATATCTATCACATTTTTTGAATGATCTGTCTTGTAGCAGCCGCGTGTCATGAACGCGCTGCAGTTCTCACTTCCCGTAACGGGAAGGTGGGGGAAGGTGGCGCAGAACTCATCATACAGATGTGTCTGATAGTTTATTCCGGTCACATCGCAAACATCATACGCTCCGTCTTTTGATAACAGTCCGGTATTGTTCGCTCCGAGCGTGAATCTGGTCCCGTCATACTTCTCGACGGCCATTCTGAGCCTCTGGGCAAGCTTTCTGCCGGTGTATGTACCCTGCATAGGCTCCTCGTTATAGAGCGAGTACATTATGACTGACGGGTGATTGCGGTCGCGGGTTACCATATCGCGCACCTGCTTTAGTCCGTCTGTCTCCGCGGTGTTATACTGGCGGTTCTCGTCCATAACAAGTATGCCGTATTTGTCGCAAGCGTCGAGAATGGATTTTGACGCGTTTCCGTGCGCGGCGCGATAGGCGTTCGCGCCCATTTCCTTGAGCAGCTTTATTCTGTATTCGTTTACGCTGTCAGGCACAGCTATGCCGACTCCGGCATGATCCTGATGACAGCAGACTCCGTATAGCTTTACATTCCTTCCATTCAGAAAAAAGCCGTTCTCCGCGTCGATCGCGATCGTGCGGAAGCCTATATTTATCGTTTCCATGTCTATGGTCTTGCCGAACTGCTTTAATTCGGCTGTGACCTTATAAAGCTCCGGGGAATCTATATCCCACAGCTTAGGGCTGTAGGTGAGGAAGGACAGCTCGCAATTCTGTATATCGCCGCAGTATGCTTTGAAATCGTTCTCTGCGCTGCCGATTATATTGTCATCCTCATCATAAAGCCTTACAAGGATCTCAAACTCCTCGTCTGTTGTGTTTATATTCTCTACCGCCGCATGGGCAAACACCTGCCATGTGGACACGTCGAGCTTTACCGGCTCTAAGAATATCCCGTTATGCTCAAAATGCAGACGGTTCTTTTTATATAGGTTCACATGACGGTATATGCCCGCGCCCTCGTACCACCAGCCCTCAATGAGGTCAGAGTTGACATAGACGACCAGCTCATTTATGCTGTCGCCATAGAGCGCCATATCCGTCGCGTCAAACGCGAAGGAGTTGTAGCCGCTGAAGTTCCTTCCTATAACGGAACCGTTCAGCCATACGACACATTCGCCCGCGATGCCCTCGAATTCTATAAGTATCTGCTTATCACGGTCGGATTCGTCAAGTAAAAACCGCTTTGAATACCACGCCTTGCCGCGCGCCTTGTAGCCGCGCGCAGGTCCCTGTGCTTCGTCAAATTCATTGCCTACCGCGAAGTCGTGAGGGAGATCGACATCCTCCCAGCTGCTCTTGTCAAAGTCCGGGCTTGCCGCGCCGATCGCGCCGCCCGCCTTTGAAGCCATGTAGGTCTTTGTATGCGAGTTGATAACCGGAAAGGGGATATCCCCGTTATGGAACTTCCAGCCGGTATCTAGACTGTATTTTGACATTATGTTAACCTCCAAGCTTTATACATGAGTTTTAAATGAGAACGCCCGCTTCCAGAATTCCGGTATGAAGAATATCAGGATCGGGAAGATCTCAAGCCTGCCCGCAATCATATCAAAGATCAGCACATATTTGGACAGGTCGGAAAAGGCGGAAAAGCTCTCTGTCGGACCTGCAGCCTCAAGCCCGGGGCCGATATTGCTGAGTCCTGAAAGCACCGCGGTAAACGAGGTCGTGAAGCTGAAGCCGTTTAATGAAACGATCAGCACCGAAACTGCAAGGATCACCATGTACGACATAAAAAATACATTTATCGAGCGTATAGTTTCATGGCTCACCGGCTTACCTTCGCTCTTTATAAGCATGACCCTGTTGGGGTGGAAGAACATCGCGCCCTGCTTCTTGATGGTTTTCAAAAGCGTTGTTATCCTCGACACCTTTATACCGCCGCCGGTGCTTCCCGCGCATGCCCCGCAGAACATCAGCATTATTATTATGACATGCGTAAACGGCGGCCATAGCGCCTCATAGTCAAGGGTAGAGAATCCGGTCGTGGTTATCATTGAGCAGACCTGGAAATATACATGTCTGAGCTTGTCGCCAAACGACATATCCGGCATCGCGTTATTTGCTATTATAGCGATCATTATGAGTGCTGTCGCGGATAATATTATAATGAAGTAGTGTCTTACCTCCTCGAATCTGAACGCTGCGCTGAATCTGCGCATGATGAGGAGGAAGTAGCAGGAAAAATTGATCCCGAACAGCATCATGAACACTGCGACCACCCATTGTATATAGGGGCTGTAGCTTGCCATGCTGTCGCCCTTTATGCCGAAGCCGCCCGTTCCGGCTGTTCCGACAGCAGTAGTGACCGCGTCAAATATCGGCATTCCTCCGACTGCGAGAAAAATAAATTCAAGCACAGTGAGCGCGGTATATATGCTGTAGAGCGCAAGTGCCGTCTGCCGCACCTTTGGCAGAAGCTTATCGACCGTAGGTCCGGGGCTCTCGGCGCGCATTATATTCATATGTGTACCTCCGGTCATTGGTATGAGCGCGAGTATGAACACCAGTACGCCCATGCCGCCGATCCAGTGCGTAAAGCTGCGCCAGAACAGCGAGGCGTGCGATAATGCCTCGACATCGTCAAGTATGCTTGCTCCGGTTGTGGAAAAGCCGGAAACGGTCTCAAACAGCGCGTCGGTAAAAGCCGGGATCTCACCGTTCATAATGAACGGAACGCAGCCGAAAAGTGACATCACTATCCATGAAAGCGCTGTTACCGTAAAGCCCTCGCGTGCAAAAAAGGTCATATTTTTCGGCCGGCGCAGGATAAGCGCGCCGCCTGTAGCCATTGTTATGAGCGCCATGATGAGAAACGATATGCCGCCCGGCTCGCCGTAGATAAGTCCGACAATGAACGGGAACAGCATAAACGCGCCCTCTATCAGGAGTACAAAACCCAGAACATGAATAATCGCTTTAAAGTTCATATGTGAAGCTTCCTTTCACCCTTGTTATGCAAATATATCTTTTATGTTGGTAAAGCCCGAATGAGTAGTAACGATTATGACCGTATCTCCGACCTGTATCGTGTCATTACCTCCGGGGATGAGCGATTTGCCGCCGCGGACTATCGAGGCTATGAGCAGATGCTTTTTGAGCTTCAGCTGCCGCAGAGGAACATTTGTATAATCCGCTTTACTGTCTATCTTGAACTCTATCGCCTCCGCGCGGTCGTCAAACAGCCGGTACAGTGTTTCAATATTGCTTCCGATTGAATTCTTTTTCGCGCGGACATAGGTGCGTATCATCTCCGCGGTCATGAATCGCGGATAAACAACGCTTCCGAGCTCCAGCTCGCTTATGACATTTTTAAAGCCAATATGGTTTACCTTTGTGATCACCTTTATATCCGAATTTGCCTTCATTGCGTAGAGCGCAAGGATTATATTCAGCTCGTCAAGACCTGTAAGCGGTATGACCGCGTCATGTGACGGCAGATCCTCCTGCATGAGCAGCGATTCGTCAGAGCCGTCGCCGTTTACGATAATGACATCATCGGGCAGCAGCTCTGAAAGCTCAGCGCATCGCTCCGGGCGCTTCTCTATTATCGTAACGGCAATCCCCGAACGGCGTAGTCTCGTAGCGAGGTAGTAGGAGCTGCGACCGCCGCCGATTATGAGTGCTGAGTGAAGGCTGTGTCCGCCGAGTCCTGCCTGGACAAGGAAGGAATATGCAGCCTGCGGCGCGCCGATAACGGATACATTGTCACCTGCGGCAAACTCAAACTGTCCGTCCGGGATTATAAGCTCATTGCCGCGCTCTACCGCGCAGACGAGCACATCATAATTCTTGCTGCCGAACCATGTCAGCGATTTGCCGCAGAGCTTGTTGCCCTCGGGCAGCTTGAACTTTACCATATCTACCGAGCCCTTTGCGAATGCGTTTACAGAGAGCGCGGAGGGGTAGTGGAGAATTCTTGAGATCTCCCGTGCCGCCTCAAGCTCCGGATTTATTATCATGGAAATACCGAGCTTGTCGCGCAGATACGGGATCTCACCGCTGTAATCGGGCGTTCTCACTCTCGCTATCGCCGAAGTGTTGTTGAACCGTCTTGCAAGGGTACAGCAAAGCAGATTCAGCTCATCGGATTCCGTGACGGCAATAATAAGATCTGCATCCTCGACACCTGCCTCTACTAGGGTGCTGTAGCTTGAGCCGTTTCCGACTATTCCCATGATATCATAGGTTGTGCTGAGCCTGTTCACAACTTCTGGCTTCTTGTCGATTATCGTAACATTATTACCCTCCGCGGTGAGCTTGTCGGCAAGCGTTGAGCCGACCTTTCCGGCTCCGACAATGATTATACGGAACATCTTGTCATGCGGCTGGTTGATTAGATTTTTTAATATTCCCATATTATTTCTCCATTTTGATTTATAAGATATAAATATATAGTCTATCACATTGTACCATATTTGAATGTGAAATTCAATATTTTTTCATATTTAATATAAATGTAAAATTATCAAAACAATATACGACATAATGTCGGAATTCCGACATATGAATAAAAATTAAGGGTTGAAATTTCAATGTGTTTATCGTACAATATGTAGGAAATCAAACATGTGTAGAAATTTGAAAAGAGGAACGGCATAATGGAAAACAAAGACAGCTTGATGATAAAGCTTGCAAGCTTCATCGTAGATAAAAAGGCTCTGATCTATGTTATATTTGCAGCAGCTTTGGCATTCTCTATCCAGGGAATGTCTAAAATGCATGTAATAAATAATATTGCTGAGTATCTTCCGTCAACGACGGAGACAAAGCGCGGTCTTGACATCATGGATGAGGAATTTCTTACATATGGCTCGGCAAAGGTAATGGTCACGAATGTAACATATGAGAATGGCGAGAATATTGCTGAGAGGATCCGCGGCATCCCGCATGTAAAGGATGTTGATTTTGAAGATGACGATGAGCATTATAAGGACAGCTCGGCGCTCTTCAAGGTGACCTTTGACGGTGGCAGCGATGATCCGGCAAGCATTGAGGCACTCAATAAGATACCTGAAATGCTTGCCGATTATGATATGTATATGTCCAGTGAGGTCGGCTATGACGAGCGGCAGGCAAAGGATCTGGATGACCAGATGGTCGGCATACTGATAGTTGCCGCTATCATCATAGGTCTTGTTTTGCTGTTCACCTCGCAGACCTATGCCGAGGTGCTTGTATTCGTTGTGGTGTTTGTGGTAGCGGCTATACTCAACACAGGCACGAACTATCTTCTGGGCGATATCTCGTTTATATCGAAATCCATCGCGATAGTGCTGCAGCTTGCGCTTGCCATAGACTATGCTATCATTCTTCTGCACAGATTTACAGAGGAAAAGGAGAATTATCCCGGCGATGCGCGGCGGGCTATAATAGTCGCGTTGTCAAAGGCGATCATAGAGATAAGCTCGTCTAGCCTTACGACAATAGCCGGACTGCTTGCGCTTACGCTTATGCAGCTCGGAATAGGAAGGGATATGGGCTTTGTTCTTGCCAAGGGAATTATGATGAGTCTTCTTACGGTGTTCCTGCTAATGCCGAGCGTGCTTTTGCAGATGAACACGCTGCTTGAAAAGACAAAGCACAGATCGTTTGTCCCGTCGATCAAGGCATGGGGAAGATTCGTTGTTAAAACAAGATATGTTGTTCCGGTGATATTTATTATCGTAGCGGCAGTTGGAGCGTTTTTAAACCAGAGCATACAGTTTGCTTTTGATACCGACAGTGTGCGCGCGACAATACCTACGGAGATGTCAAGGGCGAAGGAGAAAATAAACAGCGTTTTCGGAGTCAGCTCGCAGATGGCGGTCGTCCTTCCGCGCGGTGATTATGACAGCGAGGCGGATATACTGGCGCGGGTCGAAGAGCTTGACCGTGTTACCGATGCGTTGGGGCTTGCAAATGTAAAGGTCGAGAAAAACGGATATGAGCATACCCTGACCGAAAGACTGACACCGCGTGAGGTCGCGGAGTTCGTGGATATGGATTATGAGACTATCTGTCTTATGTATCAGATATACGGGCTCAAAAACGAGGAATACAGCGCGATATTCAATGATATAGACAAATGCCGGCTGAATCTTATAGATATAGTCGAGTTCGTAAAGGATGAGATGGACAGGGGCGTTATAAATCTTGATGACGAGATGACCGATGACTTCAATGAGGTATACGATGACCTTGAGGATGCAAAGAAGCAGCTTGAGGGCGAAACTTATTCAAGACTGGTGTTGGAGTATAAGGGAGATGTCGAGGGGTCTGACGCGTATAAGTTCTTAGAGGATGTAAGGAGCATAGCAAAGGAGCATTATGATGATCCCATAATCTCATCAAACACAACGGCAAGCTATGACCTGTACAAGTCGTTCGGCGATGACAATTCAAAGATAAGTCTGCTTACGATAATCTTTGTATTTGTGATACTGCTGTTCACCTTCAAGTCGTTCGGGCTTCCGGTTCTCCTGGTGTTCACCATCCAGGGCAGTATATGGATAAACTTCTCTATACCTGTCATACTGCATACGAATCTGTTCTTCCTGAGCTATCTTGTTGTAAGCTCGATCCAGATGGGCGCGACCATAGATTATGCTATAGTTATCGCAAACCGTTACGAAACTCTCAAAAAGGGAATGGATCATAAGGAGGCAGCGATATCAGCCGTTGATGAGGCCTTTCCGACGATAATCACATCAGGCTCGATCCTGTCAATGGCAGGTATCCTGATAGGCTATATGTCAACGGACGCGATAATCTCATCTGTAGGTATGGCTCTGGGACGAGGCACGATCGTTTCGATCATACTTGTTATGCTTGTCCTGCCGCAGATACTGATATTGTGTGACAAATTTGTGGATAAGACATACTTTAAGCTGTGATATAAAGGGTGAAGACAATGAGAAAAACATTAAACAGAGCAGCAGCGGCAGCTGTCATAGCGGCGCTGTGCGGCAGCATCATTATACCGTGTACGCTTGCCGATGATACATATATATATATAGCAAGCGCGGCGGATCTCAGGGATCTTTCCGATAAGTGCATGATAGACAGCTATTCGACCGGTAAGGTCGTAGTGCTCGATGCCGATATAGATGTGTCGGGCGCGGATTTTACATATATCCCGTTTTTCAGCGGCACTTTTGAGGGCAACGGTCATACGATAAGCGGCATTACGATAGAGGTCACGAACCCCGAGCGCGGCTTCATCGGAACTGTCGGCGATACGGGTATGATAAAAAATCTGAATCTGAATTGCACTATAACCGAGGGCGAGTCGGCAAAGGAGAATAAAAACAGTGCCGGCGATAAGGTTCTCGATATCATCGAGGAGCTGGGTGACGGCCGTATATCCTCGACGGTAGACCGGTTTATAAAGGATACGGGAATATACACCGTCGGCGGCTTTGCGGGACTGAACCGCGGCACGATAACAGGCTGCTCATTTTACGGCAGTATAAAGATAAACAAAAATGTCGGCGGCATAGCGGGCGTGAATGAAGGCAGGATCGAGAGCTGCACAAACTACGGCGCGATAGTAAGCGAGGAGAACACCGGCGGAATCGCCGGCAAGAACACGGGCGTTATCAAGTGGTGCACAAATAACGGGCGGATAAACGATAATGCCGTCGAGGGAATGTATGCTACCGGCGGTATCGCGGGATATTCCGAGGGTGTCATAGACTCATGCGTGAATAACGGCGAGGTCGGCTATAAAAACACAGGCTCGGCTACGGGCGGCATCTGCGGCGCGCAGAGCGGCAGGATAAACGAGTGCCAGAATAAAGGCGCGGTCTACGGCAAAAAGCGCGTGGGCGGCGTGGTCGGTAACTTTGAGCCGTATACGAATATAACATATAACCCCGATATGATCTGGGACTCGATCGACGAGGGCAGAGAGAAGCTGAGGGGCGATCTTGACGAGCTTCAGGAGCGCTTTGACCTCAATCGTCAGAATATAAAGGATGATCTTGATGACCTTGATGAGCGGCTCAGAAAATTTTTCGGTATAGACGATATAACCGATGCTATAAAAGATGCAAATGATAATCTCAGCACGCTTACCGACAGCCTTTCGGGGCTTAACGATTCATTGAGCAGCAGGATCTCAAACGGGCGGAGTCTGGAGAGTATAGCAGACAGTATTTCGCGGCTTGAGGGGACGCTCAGCTCAAACTCAGATGATGTGAGCGATTTTCTCATTGAGGCGAGAAATACGGCAAAGTCGATATCAGACACTACCGCGACGGTATCGGACAGCTTTGCGGAAACGAACCGCAATCTGTCAGATGTTCTCGGCACTGTTAACGGCGATCTCAATGACAGCTCACGCAGAAAGCAGATAGACGATGCTATAGACTCTGTCGATAAGGCGTTGGATTCAACAAGCAAGGCGATGGATAATCTTGCAGGACTTAAGATGCCGTCGCTGAACATAGATCTTCTTGAGGATTCGGACTCGCAGATGGCAAAGGTCATCAGAAAATTCAATAACCAGTATGATGGTCTGCTTGAGCCGTTCGCAAAGATCAACGATGATCTCAGCAAGGGGATAGATGTGCTGCGCGACCGCAGAGAGACGCTGCAGGAGCTGCGCGACAAGCTAAATGAGATGCTCAAGGAGACGATACCGACCATAGCGCCTGTATCGACCTCGCTCCCTGTGGATGAAGAAGCTGCGTTTGGCGGGCTTTTCATAACGGCTCATGCCGCGGATAATAAGGACAAATCGACGCTTGAACGGCTGCTGGATATGGATATACATGATGTGGATATCTCGCTAAAGCGCGATATCTGCGGTGAGGAATTCGAGATGGCGGTAGTGCGATATTCGATCAATGACGGAGAGGTATCGGGTACAAGCGACATCGGCGGAATTTCCGGCGGTGTTGGCTTTGGTGTAACGATAGGCGGCAGCTTTGCAAATATAAATTCGGACGGCAAGGAGTTTTCGCTGAATCCGTCCACCGCGATAAAGTCGGTAATTACAGGATGTATCAATGAGGGCAATGTGACCGCAAAGACCACCTCAGCCGGCGGCATCACAGGCTTCAGCGATCTCGGCAAGGTAAAGGACAGCATAAACGCGGGAGATATCACAGTGACCGACGGCAGCTATGTTGGCGGTGTAACGGGATATAACCTTAATGATATCAGGCGCTGCATAAATACCGGTGATGTGAATGCCGAAAGCGATATAGGCGGCATTGCCGGATATGGCAAGAATATTTCGCAGTGCTATGCTCTTACAAGGACGGATTCGACAGGCGAGCGCCGCGGCGCCATTGCCGGAACTGTCGCGGGAACTATAGAGAATAACTATTTCTTAAAGGAACACCTTGGCGGTATAAACGGTGTTGATTACAGCGGAAAGGCGCAGCCTGTTGAAAAAGAGGTGCTGGCGGTAGACGGCGATATCTCGCCGGAGCTTTCGGGGCTTGAGCCGCGCTACTTTACGGGTACCTCGGGAGATCTTTATATGCCGCAGCTCAGGGCGTTCACCGAGAACAATGCCGCGGGGATATCAGATCTTTTAAAGGCAAGATCCTCCGCGCATTCAAGATTCAGATTCACGGCAAGCTTCGTTGTGGACGGCGAGATGATAAAGACGATCAATCTTGATTACGGCGAAAAGATCCCGTCGGATGAGATACCCCAGATACCGAAGATAGACGGTAAATACGGCGAGTGGGATAAGGATGTAAAAAGCCCGATAATCAGGAATACAAAGTTTACCGCAGTTTATAACAAATCCAAGACCACATTGAGCTATGGCGGAGAG
>CAMNAT010000013.1 GCA_946531785.1 uncultured Oscillospiraceae bacterium | reverse complement strand
TGTCGCAATATTTGATTTCAGCGTAATTCATTTATAAATGCAGCACCCTATCCTGAATTTCTTGTGTTCTGCCCTGATTCCAGAACTGCGTTCCAATATAACCGCAGGTGCGGCGGGCAACATTGAGCTTGTTCTGATCGCGGTTTCCGCAGTGCGGACATTCCCAAAACAGCTTTTTATCGTCCTCTACGATCTTTATCTCGCCGTCATAGCCGCAAACCTGACAATAGTCTGATTTTGTGTTCAGCTCAGCGTACATGATATTGTCATAAATAAACTGAAGAACACTTATAACGGCCTCAAGATTGCCCTGCATATCGGGGACCTCTATATAGCTTATTGCGCCGCCCTTTGAAAGAGACTGGAACTTAGCCTCAAACTTCAGCTTTGTGAACGCGTCGATCTCCTCGCTTACATGCACGTGATATGAGTTTGTTATATATCCCTTATCTGTAATACCGGGGATGATACCAAACCGTCTCTGCAGACATTTTGCGAATTTGTAGGTTGTGCTCTCAATGGGGGAGCCGTAGATCGCGAAGCTTATGCCCGTCTTGCCCTTCCACTCGTCGCACTTATCGTTCATATGGCGCATGATATCCATTGCGAACCCGGATGCCTCAGGGTCGGTGTGCGACTTGCCTGTCATGTACTTAACGCACTCATAAAGACCTGCGTAGCCAAGTGATATCGTTGAATAACCACCGTAAAGCAGCTTGTCTATCTTCTCGCCCTTTTTCAGTCTTGCGAGCGCGCCGTGCTGCCAGAGTATCGGAGCAGCATCCGATAATGTGCCCTTTAAGCGCTCATGGCGGCACATAAGAGCCTTGTAGCACAACTCAAGTCTTTCATCAAAGATATCTTTGAACTTATTCATATCCTTGCCCGATGAAAGAGCGACATCAACGAGGTTGATGGTCACAACGCCCTGATTGAAGCGTCCGTAGAACTTATAGTTGCCGTTCTCGTCCTTCCAGGGTGAAAGACAGCTTCTGCAGCCCATAACGGGGAAGCAGTTACCTTCCTTGAGCTTAAACATCTGCTTTTCCGAAATATAGTCCGGAACAAGACGCTTTGCGCTGCACTTTGCCGCAAGCTTTGTGAGATAGAAGTATTCCGAGCCTTCCTTGATATTATCCTCTTCAAGTACATATATGAGCTTGGGGAATGCCGGAGTTATCCATACGCCTGCCTCATTTTTTACGCCCTGATGGCGCTGGCGAAGAGTCTCCTCAATGATGAGCGCAAGATCCTTTTTCTCCTGCTCGTTTTTAGCCTCGTTCAGATACATGAATACTGTGAGGAACGGAGCCTGTCCGTTTGTTGTCATCAATGTGATGACCTGATACTGGATGGTCTGCACACCTCGCTCTATCTCCTTGTGGAGACGCTTTTCAACAAGCTCGCTGAGTGCTTTATCATCAAGCGTTACATTGAATTCGGACATTTCCTCGAGAAGCTCTTTTCTTATCTTTTCTCTTGATACCTGCACGAATGGTGCAAGATGCGCAAGGCTGATGCTCTGACCGCCATACTGATTTGAAGCGACCTGAGCGATTATCTGTGTAGCGATATTGCATGCCGTAGAGAAGCTGTGCGGGCGCTCAATAAGCGTCTCGCTTATGACTGTGCCGTTCTGGAGCATGTCCTCAAGATCGACAAGATCGCAGTTATGCATATGCTGCGCATAATAATCCGAGTCGTGAAAGTGGATTATTCCTTCCTTGTCCGCGTCAACGACTTCCTTGGGTAAGAGGATACGGTTTGTAAGATCACGGCTGACCTCGCCGGCAATATAGTCGCGCTGCACACTGTTTACAACAGGATCCTTGTTTGAGTTTTCCTGCATGACCTCCTCGTTGTTACACTCGATAAGCGATAAGATGCGATCATCGGTCGTGTTCGATTTTCTTACGAGCGAACGGGTATAGCGATACTTTACATAATTTCTTGCTACCTCAAATGCGCCGTTTGCCATGATCTGGTTCTCGACCATGTCCTGGATCTCTTCAACAGACACCGATCTTCCGGTCTTTTCGCATTTATAGGTGATGTAGTCTGCCGATTCCTGGATCTGCCCGTCGGTAAGCTCTTTTGTCGATGTTGAGTTATTAGCCTTTATAATGGCGTTAATGATCTTTTCCTTGTCAAATTCAACCTCAGAGCCGTTTCTTTTTATAACCTTCATATTGTTATTGCTTTCCTTTCGTATATACTATATCTTGTGGTTTCTGAGTCTGTTACATATTATACTACCCAATATACGATATGTCAATTACAGTTATGTATCTTGTGTGTTACATTATTGTTACAGATGGAACATGCAGGAATCTTTATAAATTTTAGTATTGTAAAATCGCAGGATTTATGATATACTTATAACAATAATAAAGAAATTGTACAATGTGAGGTAATGATATGTCGGAAAACAGACAGCAGAGAACACGGAACTTCTGTATAATAGCGCATATAGACCATGGCAAGTCAACGCTTGCCGACAGATTGCTCGAGCTCACCGGAGAGGTAGAGCCGCATGATATGGAAAACCAGATACTCGATGATATGGATCTTGAGCGGGAGAGGGGCATAACCATCAAGGCGCATGCGGTTACGCTTAAATATACCCGTCAGGACGGAGAGGAATTTATTTTAAACCTTATTGATACACCGGGACATGTTGACTTTAATTATGAGGTCTCGCGTTCCCTTGCGGCGTGTGAAGGTGCTATTCTTATTGTAGATGCATCACAGGGCATAGAAGCACAAACGCTTGCAAACACATATCTTGCTATTGACCATGGTCTTGAGGTCGTGCCTGTTATAAATAAGATAGATCTTCCGTCGGCAGATCCTGATAATGCAGTGTTGGAGATAGAGAACATCATCGGGATCCCTGCTGAGGATGCTCCGAGGGTATCGGCAAAAACGGGACAGAATGTTGCACAGGTGCTTGACGAGATAGTAAATAAGATACCGGCTCCGGAGGGGGACAAAAATGCCCCGTTGCGCGCACTTATATTTGATTCATATTATGACAGCTATCGCGGCGTCATAGTTTATGTCAGGGTAAAGGAAGGCTCGATAAAGCCGGGGCAGAGGATAAGGATGATGGCGACCGGCGCGGAGTTTGATGTGGTCGAGGTAGGCTGCATGAACCCGTCAGGACTTGTGCCGACAGGCATACTTGAAGCCGGTGATGTCGGCTATATAGCTGCCAGCATCAAGAATATCCGTGATACGCAGGTTGGAGATACCGTCACGACGGCTAAGAATCCGGCCAAAGAGCCGCTGCCCGGCTATAAAAAGGTGAATTCGATGGTGTTCTGCGGAATTTATCCCGCAGACGGCGCTCACTATGAGGATCTGAAGGAAGCGCTTCTCAAGCTTCAGCTCAACGATGCGTCTCTTATGTTCGAGCCGGAGACCTCGGTAGCTCTCGGCTTCGGCTTCAGATGCGGCTTTCTGGGGCTGCTGCATCTTGAGATAATCCAGGAAAGGCTTGAAAGGGAATATAATCTGGATCTGATAACGACAGCTCCGAGCGTTATATATAAGGTGTACAAGACCAACGGCGAGATGGTATGGTGTGATAATCCAACCAATTTACCTGACCCGGCTGAGATAGAGCGCATGGAGGAGCCGATGGCACGTGCGTCGATCATGGTTCCGAAGGATTATGTAGGAAATGTTATGGAGCTGTGTCAGGAGAGGCGCGGAATATATAAGCATATGGAGTATCTTGACGAAACAAGAGCCGAGATAACATATGAGCTTCCGCTTAACGAGATCATATATGACTTTTTCGATGCGTTGAAGTCGCGTTCACGCGGATATGCCTCGTTTGACTATGAACTATGCGGTTATGCGCCTTCAAAGCTTGTAAAGCTGGATATCCTGCTGAACGGAGAGATGGTGGACGCTCTGTCATTTATCGTGTTCAAGGACAGTGCGTATTCGCGCGGCAGAAGAATGTGCGAAAAGCTGAAGGAATCCATACCGAGGCAGCTGTTCGAGGTACCTATCCAGGCGGCGATAGGTTCAAAGATAATCGCGCGAGAGACGATAAAGGCGCTCAGAAAGGACGTTCTTGCTAAGTGCTATGGCGGAGATATATCAAGAAAGAAGAAGCTGCTCGAAAAGCAGAAGGAAGGAAAGAAGCGAATGCGTCAGGTGGGTACGGTCGAGGTACCGCAGGAGGCATTCATGTCCGTCTTGAAGCTGGATTGATATATACATTGTCATAACTGTAAAATGTTCTTGACAATTTTATAAATATGATGTAAAATATACATAGCTATAATTATTACAGGAGGTCATGAGATGAGTGAACTGAGATTTGACTATTCCAAGGCATTGGATTTTATTTCACAGGATGAGATCGACGCAATGGCGCCCTACATAAAGGTAGCGCATGATACAGTTATCAACAAGTCCGGAGCGGGTAACGACTTTTTGGGTTGGGTAGACCTTCCGGTCGACTATGATAAGGAAGAGTTTGCGAGGATCAAGAAGGCTGCTGAAAAGATCCGTTCGGATTCCGATATCCTTATCGTTATAGGTATCGGCGGATCTTATCTTGGCGCCAGAGCTGCCATAGAGATGCTTTCACATTCCTTTGCGAACGCTGTTTCCAAGGAGCTTCGCGGCGGCCCGCAGATATTTTATGCAGGCAACAGCATAAGCGGCACATACTTAGCAGAGCTTATTGAAGCGGTAGAGGACAAGGATTTTTCTGTAAATGTTATCTCAAAATCGGGTACAACTACAGAGCCGGCAATCGCATTCAGAGTATTCAAGGAGATCCTTGAAAATAAATACGGTAAGGATGGAGCAAAGGGCAGGATTTATTCTACTACTGACAAGGCTCGCGGCGCGTTGAAGACCTTATCGGATGCTGAAGGATATGAGACCTTTGTGGTACCTGATGATGTAGGCGGCAGATACAGTGTGCTCACAGCAGTCGGACTTCTTCCGATCGCGGCTGCAGGCATAGATATAGATGCTATGATGCAGGGCGCGGCTGACGGCAGAAAGCTCTATACAAACCCTGATCTTGCAGCAAATCCTGCATACCAGTATGCAGCGGTAAGAAACTGCCTTTCAAGAAAGGGCAAGACCGTTGAGATGCTCATCAACTTTGAACCGTCACTGCATTACTTTGCAGAGTGGTGGAAGCAGCTTTACGGCGAAAGCGAGGGCAAGGATAAGAAGGGTATCTTCCCGGCAGCGGCTGACTTCTCAACTGATCTCCATTCAATGGGACAGTATATCCAGGACGGACAGAGAATACTGTTTGAAACAGCTGTACTCGTTGACGAGCCGAGAAAGAATGTTACTATAAAGGCAAATGACGATAACCTTGACGGACTTAATTTCCTGGCTGACAAGACTGTTGATTATGTAAACCTCAAGGCTTCGCAGGGAACAGCATTGGCTCATGTAGACGGCGGAGTTCCGAATCTTGCGGTTCGCGTGCCGAAGCTTGATGCATATAACTTCGGTAAGCTTGTTTACTTCTTTGAGATCGCATGCGGCGTTTCGGGTTATACCCTCGGTGTAAATCCGTTCAATCAACCGGGTGTTGAGTCATATAAGAAGAATATGTTCGCTCTTCTCGGAAAGCCGGGATATCAGGATATGCAGGCTGAGCTCGAGGCAAGACTCAACAAATAATTTTAATAACTGACTAAAATATTGGAGGACAATACTATGATAAAATTACTTATCGGTAAAAAGGGTTCAGGTAAGACTAAGACTCTTATCGCACAGGTCAATGCAGCGGCTGAGGTCGCAAAGGGAAATGTAATATTTATTTCCAACAACACCTCAAGCGCAATGTATGATGTTGCAAGAAGTGTAAGAATGATCGATACAACTGATTTTGATATCATCAACTACACTGAGTTCGAAGGCTTTATCTGCGGTATCATCAGCGGCAACTATGATATAACCGATGTGTTTGTTGACGGACTCTTTAAGATCGTAGACGGTGACAACCTTGACGGACTTGAGAAGTTCCTTGCAAGACTTAACAAGATAAGCGAGAAGTTCAATATTTCGTTCGTGCTTTCACTCAGCATTGACATTGATTCGGCTCCGGATTATGTTAAAGCGCTTGCGTAAATGACAAATAATCTAAACAAAGGGAGATAACTCTCCCTTTTGTTTACTTATTCAAGAATTTTAGATAAGCGGACATTCCCGCTTTTTGGAGGATAACATATGCAGTACCATAGTACGAGAAATAATTCTATAAGCGTGAGCTCTGCTCAGGCTATCAAGCAAGGTCTTTCTGTTGAGGGCGGCTTGTTTGTACCGGATAACATGCCGAAGATAGGTCTGGAGGAGATCGGCTCATTAGCGGCTAAGTCATATCACGAAAGAGCTTATTTTGTGCTGAGCAGATTCCTTACAGATTTTTCGGAGGAGGATCTGAAGCGTTGTATAACAGGCGCATATACAAGAGAGAAATTCGGCACTGACGCTATCGCGCCGGTATATAAGCTGAATAACTCCGTATATTTCCTGGAGCTCTGGCATGGTCCGACCTGCGCTTTCAAGGATATGGCTTTACAGATATTGCCGCACTTCCTTACGACATCTATGAGGATGACAAACGAGGATAAGGAGATCATTATTCTTGTTGCAACATCGGGAGACACCGGCAAGGCTGCGCTTGAGGGCTTCAGGGATGTATCCGGTACCAGGATCATCGTTTTTTATCCGGACAACGGAGTGAGTGAGATCCAGAAGCTTCAGATGGTAACACAGCGCGGCAACAATGTTTCGGTAGCGGCTGTTAAAGGTAATTTTGACGACGCCCAGAACGGAGTAAAGAAGATATTTACCGATGACGAGTACAAAAAGCTGCTCGACAGAAACGGATTTAAGCTTTCAAGTGCTAATTCTATAAACTGGGGCAGGCTCGTTCCGCAGATCGTATATTATTTCTCAGCATATGCGGATCTGTATGCATCCAAGGAGATAAAGCTCGGCGAGGAGATCAATATCGTTGTTCCTACAGGTAACTTCGGGAATATCCTTGCGGCTTATTATGCAAAGAAGATGGGGCTTCCGGTAAAGAAGTTCATCTGCGCCTCGAATGAGAACAATGTCCTTACGGACTTTATAAAAACGGGCGTTTATGACAGAAATCGTAAGTTCCATACGACGATTTCGCCGTCAATGGATATCCTTATCTCATCGAATCTTGAAAGATTCTTATATGACCTTTCCGGCTGCGATGATAAGCTGGTCGCAGAGCTGATGTCCAAGCTTAATAAGGACGGCGTATATGAGGTTAATTCTGATATCAAGGCAAAGATCGCTGATCTGTTTGATGCGGACTGCTGTGATGACAAGGAAACTATGGCGGCTATCCGCAAGACCTTTGCAACAGACGGATATGTTATGGATACACATACCGCTGTTGGTAAGTGTGTATATGATAAGTATATCGCAAGGACAAATGATGCGACCAAGACAGTTATCGCATCTACGGCGAGCCCGTTCAAGTTTAATCAGAGCGTTCTGATCGCACTTGAGGATTATAATGCAGTTGCCGGCAAGGATGAGTTCGAGCTGCTTGATATCCTTTCAAAGAAAAGCGGTATGAAGATCCCTGCATCATTGGCAGAGCTTAAGGATAGGACGCCGATCTTTGATACAGTGGTCGACAAGGATCAGATGGAGAATACAGTAAGCGATTTCTTGAAGGTAGAATAAGCGAAGGGGAATTGATAATGCTGAAAACAAACGAAATTATTTCAAAGCTTTCATCCGGCGAATTCAATGACAAACTCTCATATGTATATTCGACAAACGGTGATGTCAAGCCGTATGCGGACAGATATCTGAGTGTTATCAACGGTTATAAGGAGATATTCGGTGAGCCGTCGGAGCTTGCACTGTTTTCTGCTCCGGGCAGAACTGAGATCGGCGGAAATCACACCGATCATCAGCACGGCTGTGTCCTTGCGGGCAGTGTGAACCTTGATGTAATAGCAGCGGTGTCGTTTAATGATGATAATGTTGTTCGTATAAAATCAAAGGGCTACAACATGGACGAGATCAGTCTTGATGATCTTGAGATCCATCCTGAGCAGTTTGACAAGGCTATCTCCCTTATCCGCGGCGTTCTTCGCGCTTTCAGGGACAGGGGATATGAGCTCAAAGGCTTCAACGCATATACGGAGTCAAATGTAATGAAGGGCTCCGGCCTTTCGTCATCAGCGGCGTTTGAGGTGCTTGTAGGCACTATAGTCAGCAACCTTTTTGCCGACAATGAGGTGGATGCAGTTGAGATTGCAAAGATAGGTCAGTATGCCGAGAATGTGTTTTACAATAAGCCTAGTGGACTTATGGATCAGATGGCATCATCTGTCGGCGCTGTTGTTGCGATAGATTTTAAGAGCACGGAAAAACCCGCTGTTCGCAAGGTGGATTTCGATCTCAGCAAATACGGACACACGCTCTGTATTATAGACAGCGGTGCGGATCATGCCGATCTTACTGATGAATATGCGGCAGTTCCGACTGAAATGAAGATGGTCGCAGCTTATTTCGGTAAGGAATATCTGAGGGATGTTGATTACAACGAATTCCTCGGTCAGATGAAGAATATTCGTAAAAAGCTGAAGAATGATCGCGCGGTGCTCAGGGCGTTCCATTATTTCCATGATACACAGATGGCTGTCAGGGAGGCTGAAGCGCTGGAAGCAGGCGATTTTGATGAGTTCTGCAGACTCAGCAGACAGTCAGGTTTGTCATCATATATGTATCTTCAGAATGTCTATGCGTCAAGTCTGCCGGCTCAGCAGGCGGTCGCTGTAACTATCGCCTTATGCGGCGAGATACTTGGAGATCGCGGCGCATACCGCGTTCATGGCGGCGGATTTGCCGGAACGGTACAGGCGTTTGTGCCGGATGAAATGGTAGCCGAATTTAAGACAAGGATCGAGGCCGTTCTCGGTGACAATATGTGCCATGTGTTGCAAATTCGTCCGGTTGGCGGCTATAGATTAGTTTAATACAGTATCTAACAGGATCCCTTTTGGGATTCTGTTTTTTTGCGGATGAACATAAGATACTATATCATTGTTTTGTTGAGGTGAGAGTGTGTGAAGCTACGTGTAAGTTTGTGGATGATCCCGTTTGCTGTTATTTCTGTTTTAACGGATAATTACAAGCAGATTTTAATCGCCTATTTTTGCATCACCATCCACGAGTTTGCTCATTATTTTGTGGCGATGCTTCTTGGAATGGAGGGCAAGGAGATCGTGTTTTCACCGTTCGGCGCGCATCTTACTCTTTCAGGAAATATGACTGGCTCGGTCACGGATGCGATCATTCTGTACTCTGCAGGGCCGTTGATAAACGGTTTGCTTGGCATGATCTGTATACTTTTTGGTAACAGCGAGTTATACAGAATAAACCTTACTCTCATGGCGGTCAATCTTATCCCGCTTACGCCTCTTGACGGGGGAATGATATTTAAAAGAATACTATCAGATAAGCTCGGTATAATTAAAGCACGACGCATACTGAATGCTTTATCCTTTTTCGCTGGCGTAATTGCGTTGATACTTGCTGTCCTATCGTGGGTATCAGGACGAATCAGTTATTCGTTGTTTATTTTATCGGCTTTTATGATCGGCAATGCACTTACGGGAAATGGGCTGTATGAGCCGGATATTATATGTAATGCGGTGTTGGATTCAGAAAAGATCGTTGGATCTGATAAAAAAAATTAAAAGTTGCTCAAAAGACTTGAAATTTTATCTGTTTTGTGGTAAAATATCTAAGTTAGTTGATTTGCTCCCGTAGTTAAGCGGATATAACAAGCCCCTCCTAAGGGTTAGTCATCGGTTCGATTCCGGTCGGGAGTGCCAAGATTGGCCGGCATCCTTTTGGAATGCCGGCTTTGTTTAAATAAGCTGGAGTGCAAAATGATATTTACATGGGGTTTTGGATATTCCTGCTGCGGCTGTGACAGGCGGGTCAGCAAGGAAAATGCCGTATATACATATAATAATTCATGCATATGCAAGGAATGCTATTCAAAAATGGAGCGTTTTGACGGCGCAAGGATAATACTTGGAGACGCGTATAACGATCATACATATACATCTTTTTATTATAAAGGGCTGTTCAAGAAAATCTTTATTGCGTTCAAGTTCTCCGGCTATATCGCGAACGGTCATCTTTTAGGAATGGCAGCCGCCGATATTCTTGCGGATAAAACCGAATTGTATGCTTGTGATTGTATTACGGCAGTCCCTTTGTCAAAGGAAAGAATGAATGAACGCGGCTATAATCAGTCTGAGATATTGGCTGAGCATTATTCCGAGCTGTTCGGGCTGGAATATATGCACCTGCTAAAACGCGTAAAGCACTCACAGGCTCAGAGTGCGTCGGAGACAGTGAGCAGGGCGTTGAATGTTAAGAATGCGTTTACGGCATCTGATGAGGTGTTCGGCAAGAAAATACTGCTCCTTGATGATGTTCACACAACAGGAAGCACGCTTGCGGAATGTAAGAATACGCTCCTGACCGCCGGCGCGCTTGAGGTTTATCTTGTAACGGCGTCTTATGTGTATCATAAAAGAAGAGCAAGATTATATTAGTATTTTGTCTTGAAATTCACCGCTGTTTGTGATAAAATAAAAAGAACAGTTGGAATATGAGATATGAGGTTTATTATGGTTCAGATAGGAAACGACTGGGACGAGCTGCTCAAGGAGGAGTTCGAAAAGGATTATTATAAGAATCTTCGCAGCTTTCTTGCCGCGGAGTACAAGAATTATACGATCCATCCGGATATGTTTGATATTTTTAACGCGCTAAAATATACATCATATGCGGATACAAAGGTCGTTATTCTCGGGCAGGATCCTTATCACGAGCCCGGACAGGCGCATGGGCTTGCTTTTTCCGTGCAAAAGGGAGTGCGGATACCCCCGTCGCTTGTGAACATATATAAGGAGCTCAGGGATGAGCTTGGCTGCTACATACCAAACCATGGCTGCCTTGAAAAATGGGCAAGACAGGGAGTGCTGCTTCTGAACTCGTCGCTCACCGTTCGTGACGGAGCGGCTAACTCCCATCGCAATAAGGGATGGGAGATCCTCACGAACAGGATCTGTGAGCTTTTAAACGAGCGCGAAAAGCCTGTAATATTCATGCTCTGGGGCGCAAACGCAAAGGAGAAGCAAAGCGTTATAACAAACCCGCAACATATAATACTGACCTCCGCTCATCCGAGTCCCTTATCTGCTTCACGCGGCTTTTTCGGATGCGGGCATTTCAGCCTTGCAAACAGGATACTGGAGCGGGAAGGTCGCGGAGCAATAGATTGGCAGATAGAAAATGAAGAGTAGTATTTTTGGCATCACAGGCGGCTCAGGCGCGGGAAAGTCTACAATAAGTAAGATATTCCGGGCTAAAGGTGTCTATGTTGCTGATGCGGATATGGCAGCGAGGCAGGTCGTTAAAAAGGGTATGCCGTGTCTTGACGAGCTTAAGGCTGCGTTTGGAGACATGATATTAACTGACGAGGGCGCACTGAACAGAAGACGCCTTGCCGATATAGTCTTTAATGACACAGAAAAGCTTGCAATTTTAAGCAGGATCACGCATAAATATATTAAAGCATATCTGGAAAATGAGATAGCCACAGCAGATACAGAGCTTGCGGCAATAGATGGTGCAGTGATAATCGGAAGTCCCGTAATGGATATATGCAGCTGTCTTGTAGTTGTCGTTGCAGATGATGATACGCGTATCCAGCGTATCATGGAGCGTGACGGTATCGATAAAGCTGCCGCGCGAGCAAGGATAGATTCACAGCTGCCGCAGGCTGATTATATAAAACATGCCGATTATGTTATAGAAAATAATAATTCAAGCAATGATCAGGAGGAGAAAGTTGAAGAGATCCTCAGCAAAATCAAGGCTTATTCGTCGCAAGAGAGATCGAAGAAAAAAGAGGATTATAAAGGGGATTAAACGGGTAATTCTTTTTGTTTGTGCTGTGTCGATCATAGTTTTTTCGATTATTGCGATCAAAAGCGGAATGAAAACAGGACAGAATATCAAATATCCCGTCGAGTACAGTGATTACATAATAGAGTATTCTGCGGAAAACCGATTGGATCCTTATGTGGTTATTTCGGTCATCAAGCAGGAGAGCAATTTTATTTCGGATGCAAAGTCCCCGTATGCGGGAGGTCTTATGCAGCTGACGGAGATAACTGCAAAAGAGTATGGCGATAAGCTGGGGCTTGAAAACTTCAACTATATGGATCCTGAAACAAATATACGGATCGGCTGCTTCCTTTTGCGAAGTCTGATAGACAGATATGATGGTGTCCTGGAAACGGCACTAGCCGCGTATAACGCAGGCTCAAGCAATGTGGACACATGGCTCTCTGACAGTAATTACAGTCATGACGGACGGAATCTGTATTATATACCATATACCGAAACAAGGTATTATGTTAAAAAGGTAATGGAAAATATAGAGGATTATAAAAACCTCGGAGAACTTGAAAAAGGAAAGGAAGGATCAAAATGACAAGAGTGATAACTATCGGAAGAGAATACGGCTCAGCAGGCCACGACATAGGTGAGCTCATCGCAAAGGAGCTGGGCTATACATTCTATGATAAGGAGCTTGTTGAGATCGCTGCGCAGAACAGCAATATTGCGCCGGAAACCGTAAAGCATATGGACGAAAAGGCAACATCGAGCCTGCTATATTCGCTTGCAAGCGGAAGCTATTCGACTCGCGGCGCGGCAGGACCGCTGTATTATGAGATGCCGCTGAACGATAAGCTGTTCATTGCTCAGTCGGATGTTATAAAAACTATTGCTAAGAAGGGCAATTGCGTGATCGTCGGACGGTGCGCGGACTATGTGCTTGAGGAGGAAGCGGATGTTGAGACCTGCAATATCTTTGTATATGCGCCGCAGAAATTCCGTATCAAGCGCGTAATGGAAGCCTTCGATATAAAAGAGCGAAAGGCAAAGGAGCGAGTTCAGAAAACCGACAAGCAGCGTAAGACATACTATAGCTATTACACAAACCGCAACTGGGGCGAGATGGCTAATTACGATATATGCATCAATTCCGGAACTACAGGTATAGAGCGCGGTGCAAAAATAATAATCGACTATATAAGGGGACTTGAAAAGCAATGATAGAGATTCTGAAAAGTATTCTTTTAGGTATTGTTGAGGGCATAACCGAGTGGCTGCCTATTAGCTCGACGGGTCATCTGATCCTGTTCAATGAGCTTTTGGGCAACAAGCCGCCTGAGTTTACGGCGTCGGATCTGTATATCTATGTTATCCAGCTTGGCGCGATACTTGCGGTAGTGACGGCGTTTTTCCATAAGCTCAATCCGTTCTCACCGAAGAAAACAAGCGAGGAAAAGCATAACACCTGGCAGCTATGGTTCAAGGTTATCGCCGCGTGTATTCCCGCTGCTGTCATTGGTCTGCTGCTGAACGATTTTATGGACAGTATCGAGAACTGGCAGGTGGTTTCCGCCGCGCTGATCGTATATGGTATTGCGTTCATCATAATAGAAAAGATGAATATCAAAACCACAATACATGATCTGAATGACCTTACCTATAAAAATGCTATGGTGATCGGTATGTTCCAGGTGCTTTCTATCATCCCGGGAACATCGAGAAGCGGCTCGACGATCCTTGGCGGTATGCTTTCAGGCTGTTCAAGAGAGGTAGCGGCGGAGTTCTCGTTCTTTCTGGCTATCCCGGTCATGTTCGGCGTTAGCTTCTTAAAAATAGTCAAAAATCTTGATCTCCTTACAGGGTCAAATATAGTTGTGCTGCTTGTGGGCATGGTCGTTGCATATCTTGTATCGCTGGCGTCGATCAAATTCCTGATGAACTTTGTAAAGAAGCACAGCTTCACAGCATTCGGAGTATACAGGATAATACTTGCCGTAATAGTGATAATAAGCTTTGCATTCCTTGGCTTATAATCCTTGACATACGGTTGCTATTGTGATAAAATAACAAATCGGAGTGTTATCCGTAGATAATATACGAGGGAGACATATATGGATAAAGCAAAATTAGACCGCATAAGCGCCCTTTCCAGAAAACAGCGTTCTGAAGGCCTTTCGGATACGGAAAAGGCTGAACAGGCTGAGCTCAGAAAAGAGTATCTTGCCGCGATAAGAAAGAGCCTGAGGGCAGAGCTTGACAATATTGAAATTGTAGATTAAAAGTAAGTAAAGAAAGAGGTAAGTGAAATGGCATTGATTCTTCCGGAAGGATATCGATCCAAGCTTGACGGCAGGACGACCGAGCTTGCGATCAAATTTGTAAAGGACACATTTCAGCACGAGATAATAAATGCGTTGAAGCTTGAGCGTGTTACGGCTCCGTTGTTTGTAAGACCGGAAACAGGTCTTAATGACAATCTGAACGGTGTTGAGCGTCCGGTAACATTTGATGCTCCATGTATAGGCGGAGCAAATCTTGAGATAGTTCATTCCCTGGCTAAGTGGAAGAGATATACTCTTGGCAAATACAATTATGCGCCGGGTGAGGGAATATATACCGACATGAACGCTATCCGTCGTGATGAGGAAGTCGATAACATCCATTCGATGTATGTTGACCAGTGGGACTGGGAGGCAGTTATCGAAAAGAAGGACAGAGAATTAGCGACTCTTAAGGAAACGGTATCAAAGATATATAAGGCTATGCGCCGTACAGCGAAGAAGGCGTGCGCAGAGTTCGAGGATCTTGATAACTTTTTCAAGGATGATATCACCTTTGTAACCACTCAGGAGCTTGAGGATATTTATCCCGATGATGACCCGAAGGAAAGAGAGCATAAGTTTTTAAGAGAGCATCATGCGGCATGTATAATGCAGATAGGCAAGGTGCTTGAATCGGGAATAAGGCATGATGGCAGAGCGCCGGATTACGACGATTGGGAGCTCAATGCCGATATAGTTGTGTACTATCCGCTGCTTGATATAGCTTTAGAGCTGTCTAGCATGGGTATAAGAGTGGATGAAAACTCGCTGGTTTCGCAGGTCGAAGAGGCAGACTGTCTTGAGCGACTGAAGCTTGACTTCCACAAGATGATCCTCAATAAGGAGCTTCCGTATACTATAGGCGGTGGCATAGGTCAGTCCAGACTGTGTATGATAATGCTCAACAAGGCGCATATAGGTGAAGTTCAGCAGTCGGTATGGCCGGTAGATATGGTTAAAAAGTGCGCGGAGCACGGAATTATATTATAAATACAAAGAAGGACATAAAATGAAAACAGTGATCAAGAATTTATACAGAGATACAAAGACATACGGCGGAAATGAGGTAACCGTTTCCGGATGGGTAAGAACTGTCAGAGCTTCAAATAACTTTGGCTTTATTGAGCTTAATGACGGCAGCTTTTTCAGCAGCGTTCAGGTAGTCATCGAAGCGGACAAGCTTGATAACTACAACGAGCTTGCTAAGCTTAATGTTGGCGCTGCGATCACAGTTACAGGCATCCTGGAGCTTACGCCGCAGGCAAAGCAGCCGTTTGAGATAAAGGCCGCGTCTGTAAATGTAGAGGGCGTTTCAACGCCGGACTATCCGTTACAGAAAAAGCGTCATTCATTTGAGTATTTGCGTACCATTGCTCATCTCAGACCCAGAACAAATACATTTTCGGCAGTGTTCAGAGTTCGCTCGCTTATCGCTTTTGCTATACACAAGTTCTTCCAGGAGCGTGGCTTTGTTTATGTTCATACTCCCATTATAACAGGCAGCGATGCCGAGGGTGCGGGAGAGATGTTCAGAGTTTCAACGCTTGACCCTGATAATTTACCGCTCACAGATGACGGCAAGGTGGACTATTCAAAGGATTTCTTTGGCAAGAGTACAAATCTCACAGTAAGCGGACAGTTAAATGTTGAGACATATTGTATGGCATTCAGAAATGTTTATACCTTTGGTCCGACATTCCGCGCTGAAAATTCCAATACAACAAGACATGCAGCCGAGTTCTGGATGATAGAGCCGGAAATCGCGTTTGCCGACCTCAACGATAATATGGCATTGGCTGAGGATATGCTGAAGTACATCATAAACTACTGTCTTGACAACGCTCCCGAGGAAATGGAGTTCTTCAACAAGTTTATAGATAAGGGGCTGCTTGACAGACTTAACAATGTTGTTTCAAATGACTTTGCCCGTGTTACATACACCGAGGCGGTAGATATTCTGAAAGAGCATAACGATGAATTCAAATATAAGGTCGAGTGGGGTGCTGATCTTCAGACTGAGCATGAGAGATTCCTTACGGAAACCTATTTCAAGCGTCCCGTAATGGTTACGGATTATCCTAAGGATATCAAGGCGTTCTACATGAAGCTTAATGATGATAAAAAGACTGTTGCAGCTGTAGATGTTCTCGTACCCGGCATCGGTGAGATCATCGGCGGCAGCCAGCGTGAGGAGGATTATGATACTCTGCTTGCGCGTATGGCAGAGCTTGGTCTTGATCCGAAGGATTACGACTGGTATCTGGATCTTCGAAAGTATGGAACAAATAAGCATGCAGGCTTCGGACTTGGCTTTGAGCGTGCGGTGATGTATATTACGGGTATGCAGAATATCCGTGACGTGCTTCCGTTCCCGCGTACAGTCGGAACAGCTGATTTTTGATTATATATGCCGCGCTTTTAAAAGCGCGGCATAATTGGCTTTTACTATTTATGTGGAGGATATATCATGAAAATATTTAATTTTATTTTTCTCGCAATAATGATCTTTGCAGCCTTTATGATCGGTGCAAGATATGGCATGGGGCCGTGGCCTGGAATAGGCATGACTGTTCTGATAATTGTGTATTATATCTACAGATTTATTCCTCAGATATTTGCGACAAACGGGAGAAAGATGTTTGCGCAGGGGAAGTTTGACGATGCCGTATACTGGTTCGGAAGAGCTGTAGGAACAAAGCGAGCTAATCCGTACATAAAGCTTGAATATTCTTATGTTCTCCTGCGTACCGGTGATGTTGAAAAGGCAGAAACTCTTGTTTCGTCTATCCTCGGCGCCAGAAGAGTAGATCCTCAGCTTCGCGGAAAGGCTGTTATCCAGAGATGCATGTGCTATTACAAGCGAGGTAATCTTGAAGAGGCTATGGAGGATGCGATGGAGCTGTATAATGACGGCTACAGGAGCATCAGTCTTTATGGGCTTATAGGATATTTCAAGATCATCACAGATCCCATGAGTGAAGACACGATGATGTTTTGTGAGGAAGCGTATGAATATGCTGATGATGACCGAGATATAAGAGATAACCTTCTTATATGTCACTATAATCATGGGGATTACAAGAAGGCAAAGGAGCTTTCTGATATGGTGCTTGAGGCGGAGCCGATGTTTGTCGAAGCGTGGTATCACGGCGCACAGGTGGATTATAAGCTCGGACTGTATGAGGATGCGAAGAAGAAGCT
>CAMNAT010000012.1 GCA_946531785.1 uncultured Oscillospiraceae bacterium | reverse complement strand
TTGTGTATATAACATATCACAGCACAAATAAAGTTATGACTATTGAGGGGCATGAAATAGACAGCTATGAAAACAACAGAATAACGTATTATTCGGGAGATAATAAAAGAAAGAAGGTTGCTTTATCCTCAAAGGCAAAAGAGGTACTAAATGGGTTTGCTCCTAAGTCAGTTTCAGGAGAGGATTTTGAAAACTGTGACTATATCAAGCTTATAGATAATGATAATGACGGACAGTATGATGTTGTGTTTGTATATAAATATGACATTATGGTTGTAAAGCGTGTTGCTGAGTCAAGTGACATGATTTATGGCTTGTATAATGACACCGAAAACGGCTCATTAAAGGTGGACTTTGACAGCAATAACCTTGAAATGACAGACCGTATAGGTAATCCGGTTGAGTCTTATTACATTACAAAGGACTCGGTTTTGTCAGTTGCAAAGGATGTTGAGACGGGCAAAATGAAGATTATTGTCAGTAACCTTATGTATAGCGGAATGGTAAGCAGCGTTAGGTCCGGTGACACTTATTATGATTCAACTGTTGATTTTAGTGACAGAACATATACATATTCTACGAACTTCAAATACTACAAGGGCAGTAAGGCTATAAGAAGCAATAATAAATATACAGTATATCTTGATTACCGCGGAAGAATTGCCGGCTATGACCTCAACAAGGAGGATGAGATCAAATACGGATTTCTCATCAAAGCGTGGACGGATACTGATACCGATGAAGAGTCGGCAGGTGTAAAGCTGTTTCCGTATACCGGCGATATGGGGAATTTCAAGATCAAGCGCAAGGCTAAAATAGATGGCGAGGTATGCAGCTCAGCAACGGCTATGCTTGCCTGCATGAGAACTGCTGCAAACTACCAGGATACAACGCTCAGAGAGATAGATTCATCATTTGTTAGCATGAATCACTATAATGACAGTGTGGTTTATATTCGGGTTCCTGTTATGTATAAGCAGAATGAGGCCGGTGAGATCACATACATTGATACACCTTATCATGGAGAAAAAGAAAATCCTGAGAAGAACGATGTTTTCCATGATAATACAATGACAATGTATAATGATTTTTCGAATCGTGATTCATCCACATCACTAAGACCTGGCGGAATGTACCTTAGAAACACACTCGCATTTAATAATGATAACAGCAATAATGTAGCCATAAATTCTTCTACAAAAGTATTTGTTGTGCCGGTATCGAATGAGCCGTCTGATATTACAGATGAGAAGCAGTATATAAAGACGAATCTCGCATATTTTGACGATTGGAATTACTATCCTAAAACGGGCACACAATATACAATAGAAAACCGGATTGAGGCATATAATGTCAATGAAGCAAGAACTGCCGGTATCATTGTTTATTACACGAGTGATGTCGCGCCTGAAATTGATAAAAAGGTGCCGCTCACAGTTGTTGATAAGGTGATTGAAGCGGTTGATGATGAAGGCGATAATGTTAAGCGTATTATTGGATGGCAGGGAAATGCTGAGATTCAGGTTGATCTTGCAGATGATGTATATCTCACCCGTTATTATAACGGCCCGGACGGTTCAAAGATAGCCTCAGAGGTAAAGCACGGTGATATAATAAGATATGTTACAAATAATTCGGGAAAGCTTATTGACTATGTAAAGGTATTCTCTTTGAAGGATGAGGACGATCCCGATTATGTAAAGACCGGAAATGAATTCGGAACATCAGTGGATCCGTCTACATTAAATAAAACACTGCTTGCTGTATCCGACGGAAAATATTCAAGTAACGGTCATAATACGCCGCATGTTTACAATGCTATAGGCAGCTACAATTACGGCGCAACCTACAGGCTTGTATACGGCACGCTTATGTACAAGAGCGGCACAAACCTTGTTCTTAAAACAAAGGTTGACACCGCACTGGGGCAGATTGAAAAAACTGAAATTGCTGATTTTTCGGGTTATAATGTGCTATGTATAGATGAGCGTACAGAAAAGATCTATGTTCCCAAAGAGGATGAGCTGCTTGCTGAGCAGGGTGCCGGTGATGCTGCTTCAAAAATCATTCTTCACACAGAGGGTGGAAAGCAAAGACAATTAATAGTTATAAAAAGGGCTGAATAAGTAGCCCTTTTTATCTGGAAATAACAGCAAAAGGAGCGATTTGATGAATACGGATAAGGCAATTTTATATGCATATGATGTTGTAAAAAAAAGCCTGGATGATTTTTATGACTGTTTTCCGACTGAGCAGAGTGAAAATCTTGTGTTTGGAAAATTTGAAAATGTATCATGGACTACCGGCTTTTACGAAGGGATTCTATGGTTGCTTTACGAGCTAACGGAAGATAAGAAATTCTACAGATCAGCAAAACACCATAGCGCACTGTTCCATAAGCGGCTTCAGGATAGGGTGGAGCTGGAGCATCATGACATGGGCTTTCTGTTCAGCCTCTCAAGCGTAGCCGATTATAAAATAACAGGTGATGAGCAGGCTCGGCTTGATGGCATAGAGGCAGCGGAGTGGCTGCTCAGGCGTTATCAGCCTAAGGGTAGATTTATTCAAGCGTGGGGCGCGATGGATGATCCGGAGAGCTACAGGTTTATTGTTGACTGTATGCTTAATATCCCGCTTCTGTTCTGGGCGAGCGAAACAACAGGTGACAGTAAATATTATAACGCAGCATATAATCACATGAAAACATCAATAGATAATATTATACGCCATGATGCGTCATCTTACCATACATTCTTTTTTGACCCGGTAACAAATAAGCCGTTAAGGGGCGAAACACACCAGGGCTTTTCTGATGACAGCTGCTGGGCACGAGGGCAAGCGTGGGCGGTATACGGTCTTGCGCTTTGCTACCGCTATACGCGAGATGAGGCAATTCTTCCTCTTTATACAAGAGTTACAGAATATTTTATCGACCATCTTCCGGTGGACTTTGTGCCGTATTGGGATCTGATTTTCGGGGACGGCAGCGGTGAGCCGCGAGATACATCAGCAGCGGCAATAGCGGTATGCGGCATACTCGAAATGAGCAAATATCATGAAAACTCTGTGTTTTCAGATGCTGCGCAAAATATGATGACGAGCCTTTCGGAGAAGTATACAACGAAGTCGTTTCCTGAGAGCAACGGTATCCTCAAGGACGGTATGTACAGCAGAAAGCACGGACATGAGCCGGAATGTACCTCATGGGGCGACTACTTCTATCTTGAGGCGCTTATGCGTATGAAAAATAAAGATTGGAACCCGTATTGGTAAAGAGGCAGTATTCATATGGAATATAATAAGGACTATTTCCGCAGTCTGCTAGAAAAAATCATAGCTCCGGTAAGGGATTACTACTCTGAGGAATGTGCCGGGCTATATCTTGGGCACACCGGAGTGGCATATGAGGATTGTACGGTACCGATGGAGGGCTTTTCACGAATTCTGTGGGGACTGGCACCCCTTTGGGCGGGTGGAGACGATATTTCGGGTTTTAGCGAAATATATATCAAAGGATTCAGTGCGGGTGCAGACTGGAGATCAAAAGAGTTCTGGGGAGCCATACATCATAATGACCAGAAATTTGTTGAGTTTGCGGCAATAGCGTTCGCTATATTAATTGCACCGCAAAAGGTATGGGAGCCGCTAAGCGATGAGGTAAAGGTACGGCTCGTTTCATACCTGAGTGAGATTAATAACCACACGGTATCTGATAATAACTGGCAGATGTTCCCTGTGCTTGTCAATCTCGCGTTAAAGAAGGTTGGCGCGGAATATGACAAAGAGAGAATTGAATTCTGTCTTTCGAGACTAGAAGAATTTTATCTTGGCGGAGGCTGGTACAAGGACGGAATAACCGAGCAGCGGGATTATTATGTACCGTTCGCACTGCATTTCTACAGTCTTATTTACAGCAAGATGTGTTATGATGAAGATCGTGAGCGCTGCGAGCTTTTTCGCGTGCGTGCGGCAGAGTTTGCAAAAACCTTTATCTATTGGTTTGACTGTAAGGGACGCGCGCTTGTTTATGGGCGCTCGCTTACATATAGATTTGCTCAGGCGGCATTCTGGAGTGCTTGTATATATGCCGATGTACCTGTTTTCAATCTGGGTATAATAAAGGGTATACTTGTAAGACATATGGAGGAATGGCTATCCAATCCAATATTCGATAATGGCGGCATTCTTACAATTGGTTACAGATATCCTGATCTGCATATGTCCGAGAGCTATAATGCGCCCGGCTCACCATATTGGAGCTTGAAGGTGTTTCTGCTGCTAGCTGTAGATGATAAGCATCCGTTTTGGAGTTCCGAGCCGGAACCGATGCCGGTGTTGGAAGAAACTAAACTGCTGCCTGAGGCTCAGATGATCATACAGCATATGGGCGATTCTGTGACAGCCCTTACACCGGGGAGGATTAAATATAACTATCAGGTGCATGAGCCTGAAAAATACTGTAAGTTCGCATACAGCTCTGAGTTTGGTTTCAGCGTGCCGCGATCAAACATTAATTTAGAACAATCCGCACCCGATAGTATGCTTTCGTTTGAGCTTGACGGATATATATTTGTACGCCGAATTTGTGACAACATAAGTGTGGATAAAGATAAAATAATATCAGAATGGTCACCTTTTAAGGGGATTAATGTTATTACAGCTATTATTCCCACTAAAAACGGACACATAAGGCAGCATAGAATAATAAGCGAATACGATTGCACTGTCCGAGACGCGGGATTTGCAGTATCAAATACGAGGGACAGCGGCTGTGTAAGCTTTAAGAATGAGGAACATGCCGAGGTGAAAAACAACATCTCATTCTGTCGCGTAGAAAGCAACACTGGCGGTGAGCCGGAGATCATTGCTCCTCATCCTAATACAAGTCTTACTTATCAAAAAACGCTTTTGCCGCTTATAACCTATCAAATAAAAAAAGGCACTACGGAAATAGAAACTGTTGTTACATATATGTAATAAAAAATTTTTTACAATGTTATTAAAAACAATAATTATATAAAAGGAGTAATGATATGAAATACGGGTTTTTTGATGATATAAACAAGGAGTATGTAATTAATACTCCAAGAACACCGCTTCCTTGGATCAATTACCTCGGCACAAACGAGTTTTTCTCGCTTATTTCAAATACATCCGGCGGCTATTGCTTTTACAGGGATGCAAAGCACAGAAGGATTTTGAGATACCGCTATAACAATGTTCCGGCAGATAACGGCGGTCGGTATTTCTACATAAACGATAACGGTGACTGCTGGACACATTCATATATGCCTATGAAAAAGGAGCTTTCTGGCTACGAGTGCCGACATGGTATGGGATATACGAAAATACGCGGTGAAAGAGGCGGGATAGAGGTAAGCCAAACATCATTTGTTCCTGTAAATGATAACTGCGAGATACATAGAATAGCTATAAAGAATAAAAGTTGCAACACTAAAAAAATAAAGCTTTTTTCATTTGTTGAATTCTGCTTATGGAATGCGCAGGATGACATGCTGAATTATCAGCGCAACCTCAATACAGGCGAGGTTGAGGTGAAAGACAGCGTTATTTATCATAAAACGGAATATCGCGAGAGAAGAAACCATTATGCATTCTATTCTGTAAATACAGAAATTAACGGATTTGATACAGATCGTGACGCTTTCTTGGGAGCGTTTAACGGATTTGACGAGCCGGAGTGTGTAATTAACGGAAAAAGCAGAAATTCTGTAGCGTCCGGCTGGTATCCTATAGCGTCACACGGTATCAACATAGAGCTTGAAGCGGGTGAAAGTAAGGAGTACATATTTGTTCTTGGATATATTGAAAATGATCGTGATGATAAGTTTGAAAGCCTTAATGTAATTAATAAAACAAAGGCAGAGGAAATGATTGCAAGGTATGCCACATCAGAGCAGTTCGATGCGGAATTTGCAAAGCTCAATGCTTATTGGGACAAGCTTCTCTCGGTATTTACCGTTAAGTCAGGTGATGAGAAGCTTGACAGAATGGTTAATATTTGGAATCCGTATCAGTGTATGGTTACCTTCAATATGTCAAGAAGCGCGTCATATTATGAGAGCGGCATAGGCAGAGGCATGGGCTTCCGCGATTCAAATCAGGACTTGCTTGGTTTTGTTCATCAGATACCCAAGCGTGCGAGAGAAAGAATTATAGATATAGCCTCAACTCAGTTCGAGGACGGCAGCGCGTATCACCAGTATCAACCGCTCACAAAGCAAGGCAATAATGAAATCGGCGGTGGCTTTAATGATGACCCGCTGTGGTTGATTTTAGGAACAATCGCATATATAAAAGAAACAGGCGATACAGGCATACTTGACGAGCAGGTTCCGTTCGACTGCAATAAGAACAATACCGCAACGCTCTTAGATCATCTTAACCGCTCATTTGATCATGTTGTAAAAAATCTCGGTCCGCACAATCTCCCGCTTATCGGACGCGCGGACTGGAATGACTGCTTAAATCTTAACTGCTTCTCTGAAACACCGGATGAGTCCTTCCAGACCTACGGTGATCCCGATGGACGAGTGGCGGAATCCGTACTTATTGCCGGAATGTTCGTATATATAGGCAGAGAATTTGCAAGGCTTTACGAAACACTCGGAAATAAGGAAATGGCAGAGTATGTTTCGGGCGAAGTAGAGAAAATGACCGAGGCTGTTTTAAAGGACGGCTACGACGGCGAATGGTTCATAAGAGCATATGACGCAGTGGGGAATAAAATCGGCTCAGATGAGTGCGACGAGGGTAAGATATTTATTGAGTCGAACGGTTTCTGCGTAATGGCAGAAATAGGTAAGGAGGACGGCAGAGCGCAGAAGGCACTTGACAGTGTAGAGAAGTATCTTGAATGTGATTACGGTATAGTCCTTAACTATCCGCCGTATTCAACCTATCATCTCGAGCTTGGAGAGATCTCATCATATCCGCCGGGATATAAAGAGAATGCGGGTATATTCTGTCACAACAATCCGTGGGTAATTATCGGTGAAACGGTTATGGGCAACGGCGAGAGAGCGTTTGATTTGTACAAGAAGATCGCCCCTGCATATCTTGAGGATATAAGCGACATTCACAGAACAGAGCCTTATGTATATTCACAGATGATCGCGGGACGTGACGCGGTAAGAGTGGGCGAGGCAAAGAATTCGTGGCTTACAGGAACTGCGGCATGGAACTATTACGCGGTTTCGCAGTATCTGCTCGGAATAAAACCGGATTATAACGGTCTTGTGATAGAGCCGTGCATTTCAAAGAAAATAGAAAGCTTTAACATAACGAGAAAATTCAGAGGTACCGTGTATAACATCTCTGTTAAGAATATAGGCACGGGTAAAATCAGCATAACGGTTGATAACGGAAAGGTTAACGGCAATACTGTTTCATCGGACGCTAAAATATGTAATGTAGAGGTGACACTGTAATGAATATCAATATTCCTGATTTAGGAATCATAGACGACAGCTCCGGTTTTCAGAAACTGTCTTCCACGACTGACGGACGTTTTACTGCCGGAGAGGGCGGTGTGAAAAACATAGTATGCACAGGCGACGGAAAGGTTGAATTTGTCGCGTTTGAAAATCAGACGCTTGCGTATGTAAACTCTGCTTTGGGCTATGGAGCATATTATCCGCTGCACCCGGTAAAGCGTGACCGCAAAATAAAGGCTGTTCTTATGGATCTTGACGGCACATCCGTAAGGAGCGAGGAGTTCTGGATATGGATTATCGAAAAAACAACTGCGAGTATGCTTAATGATGAGAGTTTCAGACTTGAAAAAAGCGATATACCGTTTGTATCAGGTCATAGTGTTTCAGAGCATCTGCAATATTGTATAGATAAATACTGCCCTGGCGAGAACTTGGCAAAGGCACGGGATTTTTACTTTAAGAATGTAAGTCACGAAATGAATGAAATCATGGAGGGCAGAGGAAGGGAAAATGCTTTTGTGCCGCAGGAGGGGCTTAAGGAATTTCTGTATGAGTTAAAGAAAATGGGAATAAAAATAGGCCTTGTCACATCCGGTCTTTACGAAAAAGCAATGCCTGAAATCCTTTCGGCGTTCAGAACCCTTGAAATGGGTGAGCCGACAGATTTTTATGATGCGATAATATCTGCCGGATACCCTCTTCGCAAGGGCAGCGTAGGCACACTGGGTGAGCTTTCGCCAAAGCCACATCCGTGGCTTTATGCCGAAACAGCTGCGGTCGGACTCGGAGTGGGCTTTGCTGATCGCAGCAGCGTGATCGCGATTGAAGACAGCGGTGCGGGTGTGTGTTCGGCTCGTATAGCGGGCTATACAACAGTAGGTCTTGCGGGCGGAAATATTGAGGAAAGCGGAACAATGCCTATGTGCAGCCGATATTGCAATACATTGCAGGAAATTTTGGAATATATAAGAAAGGATGCATAATATGTATAAAAAGAAGGCAAAGTGTCATTTTATATCAAACACGCACTGGGACAGAGAATGGAAATTCAGCGCACAGAGAACAAGACATATGCTGGTTTCGGCAATTGATATGCTTCTTGATATATTTGAAAAGGAGCCGGATTATAAGCACTTTCATTTGGATTCGCAGACTCTACCATTGCAGGATTATCTTGAAATAAGACCAGAGAAGAAGGAACTGCTTAAAAAATACATAAGCGAGGGACGGCTTGCGGTCGGCCCTTGGTTCTGCTTGCCGGACGAGTTCTGTGTGGGTGGAGAGTCCTTGGTGAGAAATCTTCTTCTGGGACACAAAATCGCAAATGAATTTGGCAGGGTTTCAAAAACGGGATACTCACCGTTTGGATGGGGGCAGATTTCACAGATGCCTCAGCTGTATCATGGCTTTGGCATAGATTTTGCATCGTTTTACAGAGGTCTTAACACATATATGGCACCCAAATCCGAATTTTACTGGGAGGGCGCGGACGGTACTGTAATACATGCGTCAAGACTCGGACAGAGACCGAGATATAATATGTGGTACATAATGCAGCGTCCCGTATTCTACGGTAAGCGTGACGGCGATAACAGACGTGTTTCGTGGGGCGCAGGCGACGGGATTTTCCGTTTTGCCGACCCGGAGCGCTGTGAGTATGAGTATCAGTATTCACACAGAAAATATGAATATCATGATGAGTACATAAATGAAAAGACAACGCAGGCGCTCGAGGAGCAGGATGATGAGTGGACAACGCAGCATCGCTTCTGGTCAAACGGACACGATTCGTCAATTCCCGATATGCGTGAGGCGAAGCTTATAAAGGATTCAGACGCGGTTTATGATAATGTTGATGTATTCCACAGCAGTGTTTATGATTTTGAGCAAAGCGTAATCAAGGAATTTGATGAAAATTCGCCCTGCCTTAAGGGTGAAATGCGATACCCATTTACAAAAGGCAGCGTAAGTGCGATCTTTGGATGGATATTGTCGGCAAGAACAGCAGTCAAACAGGATAATTTTAACACTGAAAGACTCTTAACATACTATGCGGAGCCTATGGCGGTTTTTGCATCGCTTATAGGCGCGGTTTATCCACAGGAGTTTATAGATAAGTCATATAATTATATGCTGCAGAATCATGGTCATGATTCAATAGGCGCATGCGGCAGGGATGTTGTGTATAAGGATGTAAACTATCGATTCCGACAATCGCGTGAGATATCAACCTGTATTTTAGAGCGGGCATTGATGGACATATCAGGCGATATAGACTTTAAGGGCTGGGATAAAAACGATATGGCACTCGTGCTTTTTAACCCTGCTCCATTCAAGAGAAGCCTGACGGTTCCATGTGAGATAGAGATCCCGCTGGAATGGGAGTGCGACAGCTTTGATATTGTAGATGCAGACGGCAATGTGTGTCCTGTACAGAAAATAGCTTCAATAAATCCGATGTATCAGATTGTTCAGGATTTAGCGGATGCGGTTGATGTTCTGCCGGTATCGCGACACACAATAAGAATATCTGTGAGTGATATTCCGCCAATGGGCTATAAGACATTAAAGGTTGTTCCTAAGTACAATACCCGCGCAACAACGCCAAAGAATATGCTGCACGGTGCACAGACTATGGAAAATGAGTATCTCATAGTAAAGATAAACCCGAACGGAACGCTTAAGGTTACCGAAAAGGAAACAGGGAAGGTATATGATAACATAGGATATTTCAAGGATACCGGTGAAAACGGAAGCCCGTGGGAGCACAAGGCACCGGAACTTGACGAGACCTATACAACTCTTAATGAGAGGGCGGTTGTGAGCCTTGTTTACAGCGGAGAGCTTGAAACAAAATACAAAATAGTCCTTAATTGGGCAATTCCCGAAGATGTTGCAGATGGAGGCAAGAAAAGAAGCACGCGACTTGCTCCGTATACAATAGAAATGTTTGTAACACTTAAAAAGGGCGCAAGATGGGTTGAGTTTGAAACGAATATAAATAACACTGTTCCGAACCATTATTTACAGGCAGCGTTCCCGACAAATGTGGATTCGGAGTTTGTATATGCTCAAGGACAGTTTGATGTTGTAAGGAGACCTATCGCAAAGCCCGACTATTCGTTATATGATGAAATACCGATGACAGAACACCCCATGAACTCGTTTGTTGATATATGTAACGAAAATGAGGGCGCGGCACTTTTGAACACGGGTCTTAAGGCATACGAGTCTGACGATGATTATGAGCACACAATGTATTTATCGCTTCTCCGCTGCTTTGAGCTGCGCATCTATGTAACCCCGGAAGAGCAGAATTACGCGAGAATTGAGGACGGCTCACAGTCGTTTGGCAAGCACAGTTTCCGATATGCGTTTATGCCGCATAAGGGCGATTGGGAGGCTGCCGGAGTTTGGAAGACTGCTGAGGATTTCAATATGGAGATCTTAATAGGTCAGACAGCTCCTACAGAACACGGAAAGAACCCGATTGAAAAAGCTTTTGTTGAGCTTTCTGATGAAAATCTCCATATCAGTGCAATAAAACGTAGTGAGGACGGAGAAGGTTGGGTTGTAAGGCTTTTCAATCCGTCAACAAAAACAATCAAGAACATGCTGCGCTTTAACGGTGGTATTGCAGAAATAAGCGCGAAGCAGTCACCTATAGAACGACAGATGAAATCGTTTGAGCTGCCCGCAGCGGAAAATAAGGCTTGGAGAAAAGTATATAAGGTAACGCTTGAGGAGCTTGATGAGCATGAGCTTTCGATCAACGATGAAGGCTGGACAGAATTTGAAATAGCGCCGAAAGAGATATATACAGTAAAGTATAATTAAAATAGCAGTAAAATCAGAGAAGGTATGTATTAAATAAATCAGTATAAAAAAAAGTTTACCGCATTTAAAAAATAGTTTTTTGTGATAAAATAATAAATATAGAAAAAGGACTGTTCATTTAGTTTATTATACATATTTCCTGATTCTCTCCCTGAAATTACTCCGAACAGTCCTTTTTAGTACAATAACTTTTGAAAGGGTGAAGCCTTAATGAAAAGATTACTCAGCTTTATAACCGCATTTGCTATGCTTGCTTCGGTATACAGCTTTCATGCGCATGCGGCGGCAAGCTATGAGGAGGCGGCTGCTGCTGCGGAAAATGCGGTAATAAACTATAATCGTTCAATTCCGCTTGAGGTAAAGGGAAATAAACTTGTGGAGCAGGGAACCGATAATATGGTAACTTTGCGCGGCGTAAATATTCCAAGCCTCGGATGGGGAATGGCTGAGCATATATATGAGTCAATGACAGAACTCTATGACAGCTGGAATGCAAATCTTATAAGACTTCCGATCCAACCAAAATACTGGTTCGATAATTTAACAGATGCAGAAAGAAAACCGGGAGTAATTACAGGAGAGGAATACCAAAAATATATTGATGATGTTGTTAAGGCAGCGCAGGCGAGGGGCAAGTATGTTATTCTCGACTGCCACACCTATGTAATGCCATTGCAGGAAAGTCTTGATTTGTGGGAGGTATTGGCGGTTAAGTACGGAAACAACAGCGCGGTGCTTTTCGGCCTTTTGAACGAGCCGCATGATATAAAGCCTACAAGTGTTGATGCAGCGCGGACAGCATGGGACGTATGGCGCAACGGCGGACAGATAACCATAAATAATGAAGAGGTGACCGGAATAGGACACCAGCAGCTTTTGGACGCAATACGCGCGAAGGGTGCAAATAACATATGTGTTGCTGGCGGACTTAACTGGGCATTTGACATAAGCGGACTTGCCGATGGCTATGACGGACTCCCTAATGGTTACAGATTAACGGACACAGCAGCCGGTCATGGCGTTATGTACGACTCTCATGCATATCCCGTAAAGGGCGCGAAAAGCTCATGGGATAAAACAATCGGTCCGGTAAGAAAGGTCGCGCCTATACTTATAGGCGAGTGGGGCTGGGATGCGTCGGATAACGCGATCTCCGGCGGAGACTGCACAAGCAATATCTGGATGAATCAGCTCATGAACTGGATGGATGATGCCTATGGCGAGTATGATGGAATTCCTGTTAACTGGACGGGTTGGAATCTGCATATGTCATCAAGTCCGAGAATGCTCTATTCATGGGATTTTAAAACAACGGCATTTAACGGTACATATATTAAAAACAGACTAAAACAAGAGCCTGAGCCTGGAAAATTTGACGGCGTTTATTCTACAGATTTCAGCGCGGACGGGGTGTTCCGCAGCTATACCGGAGTGAGCGGTAAGTCCACGGTAACATATTCGGCAGATGACGAAAATATTGTTATATATCATCAGCCGACAGGCTGGAGTGCGAAGCTCGATTTCCCTTATGACTGGGATCTTAACGGTATACAAACGATCACAATGGATATATCGGCTGATATAAATGAAACAATTAATGTTGGTCTTTACGGGTCAGATGAGGAAGTCTGGATAACACCGATAGATGTTACAGGTGATGTAAAGACAATAACAGTAAGAGTTGATCAGCTTATAAAGCAGGGCAATCCGTTAACAGACGGAATTCTTAACGGTGCGCTTTCGGGAATATATTTCGGATCGACAGCGACGGCAAAAGGAAATATAACAGTAGATAATATAAAGATAGTAAAACTTGCGGAGCCTGTATATACAGCAAAATCATACCCTCACGAGGATACGGGCGTGGAGAGTTATATAGATATTGATAATACCAATTTCCCGTCACGCCGAATCGATAACGGTCCCGGCGCCGGTTCATACTTCCGAGAGTCAGATGTAACGATTGAGGGTGTGGATGGTGAGGAAACGCTTGCAAAGCTTATAGAATATAATCGTATAAACGGTCCGTGGGGAGGCTCTGCCCTGCTTCGCTTAGGAACTGTTCCGTCAAAGGATACAAAGTATTTTACAGTATGCCTTAAGGGTTCGGGTACAGCGCAGGAAATAGGAGTGAGCGTAGGTGATATAGGAACCTTCAGAGTTACGTTTGAAGAGGGCGATACCGAATGGCATCAGTACATATACGGCTTTGAAGGTAATATTGAGTACCCCGAGGATGTAGAGTATGTGAAGTTTACCGCCTCAAAAAAACTTGAATCATATTTTTATGCAGATAATTTTGGCTTCTGCAGCGAAAAACCAAAGCGTATTATTGCAGATCCTGAAAAGACATTCGTTTATGATTTTGCAACATATAAGAAAAACACAAGAAAATATGAGGCTGTTATTAAAACTGAGCCGGGTGGTGCAGGCGATACAATAACGGCAGTTAAGGTTGATGGCGGACTTGATCTTGAAACACAGGCGCTTGCAATAACCTATAACAGAAACGGATCAGAGGCCTCAAAGGCTATAGTTTCCTATACATCATCTGACTTCTTTAAAGGCAATGCCGGTGACGATGAGCGAACGGAAAACCGCAAAACCCTGAGAGCCGATATGGAATACATGACTGACCTTGTGTTCTATGGAGAGTCAACAAGCGGCAAGAATGAAAAGATCAATATCGGCGTTCTTGACGCGGCAAACTCGGCAACAACCCCTACAAGCACAAACACGGTAACGCTTACATCTGAGTGGCAGCAGTTCAGAATACCGTTCGAAGAGTTTGTAGTCCTTGACGGCGGGATGTCAATTGAGCCGGGGCGTGTGCGCGGATTTGTATTCTCATCAGCAAGCGAAATTGGAGAAGGCTCGTTTGTGATCGATAACATTACTCATACGAATTCAGAGCACATTGAGTGGTCAGAGCCCACACCGACACCTGTGCCAACAGTTAAGCCAACGGCAACACCCGGTGCGGAACAGACAACAGAAGCTCCTGAGGGTGAGTTCAGGATTGTAACTACAGCGGAGGAATTTTTCGCTCTTACAGCGAACGATGCGAAGGTAAAGCTTGGAGCAGATATAGATCTGGGTGCATCCGGCACCAAGACAAAGTGCGCAACATATCTTGATCTCAACGGTCACACGCTCACATCAAGTGCAAGCGCAGTGATTGAACTGTCGCACAACTTTACACTTGTCGATACGGGATCAGAAAAAGGCGCTATTATAAACACAAATACAAATACCTCATATGGAATAAAGTGTGCAGTGAAAAATCTGACAGTTAATATTGATGGTGCGGAGATTAGCGCAGGAGCGCAGGCCGTTCTGCTTAATGGAGAAGGTTCTGTTATAACTATTAAGGATGCTGTATTAAATGGAGGCACACACGCTATTAATATCGCAAAAGGCAGTTTAAATATCAAGAATGCAGACATCAACAACAATGCTGATTATAAGGGATATGCACTGTATGCAAGCGGCGGAACAGTTATTGTAGAGGACGGCACATATAACTATAACGGGACAACAAATACCATTGGAGTATCGGGAGCAGCGGCTGTTACAATAAATGGCGGCACATTTACAAATCCAAATAAAAGCAGAGGTGCTATTAACACTGTAAAGGGCTTTTCAGGAGTTCTTACGATCAACGGCGGTACATTTGAAAACACTGCGGAAGGCGGCTACAGTATCCTTGACAGTGATGAAGCAACTACAGAGGTAGTACCTGTTATAAATATTACGGGCGGAACGATCAAGTCGCCGTTTGGCAAAACAAAGCCGGCCAGCTCCAAAACTGAAATCACCATAACGGGCGGTACATTCACTTTTGACCCATCGGCTTATGTTGATACTGAAAACTATAGCGTAAATGTTGATGGTGACAATATGTATACCGTATCAGAAGTTGGTTCGCAGCCGGAGCCCACACAGGCGCCTACGCCGAAGCCCACACATGAGCCCACACAGGCACCTACGCAGGAACCTACCCAGAAACCCACTCATGAGCCGACACAGGAACCCACGCAGCAGCCCACACCACTCCCGTCAGACAAGTATGTTTACAATATTGCTCAGTTTGATGAGGACGGAATCTCAATTGAGGTCACCATTCCGGGAAATGCGGCAGAGGGTGACACGATGTATGTGGCGTTATATGATGATGCAGGAATACTCCGAGCGTTATATTTAGTCACGGATATTGAGGATATCAATACATTTAATACGCCGGAGGGCGCGTCAGAGCTTAAGGTGTTCATATGGGATAAAGACATGAGACCCTTGGCAGAGGATAGGCATAATTAAACCTGATGCAGCGGTAGTTTTGGTATTGCCGCTGCTTTGATAAGGAGCGGTATATGGAAATACCAAATGCAATAACAGAGCATATAAAACGCTACAGCGAGCATTTAAAGTATCGGCCTAAGCTCAGACGAATGTATGAGAATTGTTATCTGAGTACTTTAAAAACAGCCTTGAAACCGCAGGAGAACGGCTCTTATTTTGTTCTTACCGGTGATATTCCGGCAATGTGGCTGCGCGACTCTGCGGCGGAGGTTTCAATATATTTGAGCGCGGCAGAACATGATGAAAATGTCAGAAAGATCATAAAGGGTGTAATAAGCCGACAGATTGATTATATTCTTATGGATCAATATGCGAATGCGTTTAACGAGAATGATAATGGACTTCACGGGATGGAGGATGTTCCGGAACCATCCGGCTGGGTATGGGAAAGAAAATACGAAATAGATTCTCTGTGCTACCCACTGCAGCTTGTCTATAAATACATAAGCGTGACACATGATTACTCCATAATAAATAAAAAATTTGAAGCAGCGGTAGAGCGTATAATTAATGTCTGGCGTACGGAGCAGCACCATGCAAAAATGTCGGAATATTATTTTATAAGACATAATGTCCCGAAGTCTGATACTCTCCCGTGTGACGGCAGGGGAAATCCTGTTGCGTATACAGGAATGACATGGTCCGGGTTCAGACCGAGTGACGATGCGTGCCGATATGGATATCATGTTCCGTCAAATATGTTCGCGTGGGTGGTTCTCGGGTATGCCGCGGAAATTCTTAACGGCGGGCTTAAGACAAAGTGTCTTGCGCTTGCGGAGGAAATAAAAAGCGGAATCGAAAAATATGCTGTAACGGAGCATGAAAAATACGGCAAAATATATGTGTATGAAACCGACGGCATGGGTAATTATTTGCTTTTTGATGACGCAAACATCCCCAGTCTTCTGTCAATTCCGTATATAGGCTATTTGCCGGCGGATGACGAGCTGTATCAAAACACAAGAAGGTTTGTGCTGAGTGAGGATAATCCGTATTATTATTCGGGTAAATATGCATCAGGTATCGGAAGTTCGCACACGCCCGAGGGTTATATATGGCATATGTCACTGTGTATGCAGGCACTTACCTCGCGGGATAGTAATGAAATAAAAAAAATAATAGATATGCTTGAATCCACCGATGCGGATACCGGGCATATGCATGAGGGTTTTGATAAGGATGATCCGAAACGGTTTACAAGACCGTGGTTCTGCTGGGCAGACAGTCTGTTGGCAGAGGCGGTTGAATTTGCCGTTGATTTCGGAGTAATATAAATAAAGAAAGAAGGGGCAGTAATGTCTGAATTAAATCCGGTAAAGCTTAGGCCTGCTTTTAAAGATTATCTTTGGGGCGGCACAAAATTAAAAACTGCTTATAACAAGCAATCAGACCTCGATATACTGGCTGAAAGCTGGGAGCTTTCAGCCCATAAAGACGGTCAAAGTATAATTGCTGGAGGAGAATATAGTGGCTGTAAACTGAGTGAATTTATTAAAAAAAACGGTCTTGCAATACTTGGTACAAATGCCGAGAAATTAGATTATTTTCCCATACTCATAAAGCTTATTGATGCCAAGGATAATCTTTCGGTACAGGTTCATCCTGATGATGCTTATGCACTTGAAAATGAGGGTGAATACGGCAAGACGGAAATGTGGTATATTCTTGACAGTGAACCAGGCGCATATTTGTATTATGGATTTAAGAGTGATATAACAAAGGAAGAATATAAGCGTTCAATAAATAATAATACCATTACAGAGCTTTTAAATAAGGTTGAAGTTCATAAGGGTGATGTTTTCTTTATTCCTGCCGGAACAGTACATGCAATAGGCGCAGGAATTGTGATATGTGAAATACAGCAGAACTCAAATACAACATATCGGGTATATGATTATAATCGACGCGGAAAGGATGGAAAAACAAGACCGCTTCACATAAGACAAGCTGTTGAGGTTTCTGATTTGAAAAAGTCGCATGGACAAAAGCCTGTGGCT
>CAMNAT010000011.1 GCA_946531785.1 uncultured Oscillospiraceae bacterium | reverse complement strand
AGGCAGCAAAGGAAAACCGTGTAGAGCAGGTCGTAAAACACTATTTAAAATACACGGTCCTGATTATTGATGAGATAGGATATCTGCCGGTAGATAAGGCTGCAGCTTACGGATTCTTTCAGCTAATAGCAGCAAGATATGAATTAAGATAATCACTGTCTGAGATGTTCTCATGTATTATCTGTTCAGCCGGAAAAGACTGTTCTGATAGGGAAAAGCAGTGGTTAGACTTGAATTTTTTTGTGACAAATCAAAGTTAAATGCTATGATTGAAACCCCGTTTTCTGCATTGATCATGTATTGACTTCCGCCGGAGCAATAGAACAATCTTCATAATCAATAAGTTTGTTTTCCTAAAGTTTAAGTTTGTTTTTTTTATGGATTTTATCATATATATGGTGTAAAATAAATAGCAAATCATGTTTTTCTAAAAAATTGAGCAATATTGCACGAGAAGTTTCTTTATATTAATTGATAGGTGTAATGCAATCATAAAAATACTGCCTGAAACGAAAACAGTAATAGGCTTATGCTTCAGAATATTGCGCGGTATATACAGTGGCATAGAGGAGGGCAGCACATATTATCAGTACAGCACAATGGCTGTTCAGAACATGGAAGAGACCATTATGCCAATGGCGCAGCTTAAGATCGCAATGATGCTTGAGGAGGAGGGATTTCTGGCGCTCCCGCAAAGACGGCATCAACAGATAATGTCTGAGGATAACAGCACTAATCCGGAAGTGGCATATGATACGATCTACCGCGGGAAGAGAACTGAGCAGAAAATGGGAGGAATGGAGGTTTTCTGTTGATGATTTCAGATAATAACGGTAAGGTATATGATCCTATAATAACAAAAAAAGATAAGCTAATAAAGCTTACTATCCCCAAAGAACAGATCGGTATAGGTAAGAAATATATAGAAATTACCGATGAGGAATTTGAGGCAAAAGTCGGCGATGACGGATACTATGTAATAGCCGATGCGGCTAAGACCGGCAGTCAGCTATGCCGTTTTACCGATAAAGCTGATGAAGAGCATATATTAAAGCAGAATTTAATGCCGATTATAGGAGTAAAGAAGAATGGATTTACCGTTCTTATCATAGCTGTTGGTATGAAAAACTGCTTTTATGTTCGCATGGGTGTAAAGAACGGAAAGTATGAGCTCGCACTAAGGACGATTCTGGATGGGGATAAGCCATATGAGGATATATCCTTTGAAGTTCATATACTGCCGGATACGGCCGATTATAACGATATGGCGCGTGAGTATAGGAATTATCAGCTTGAACGCGGCGCGTGCCGCCCCATAAAAGAGCGGATCAAAAACAATTCTGCGCTTGAATATGCGGCGGACTCGGTTGAAATCCGCATAAGAATGGGGTGGAAGCCTGCACCGTCAAAGGTTTTGGAGCAGACACCGGAAAATGAGCCTGAGATGCATGTTGCTTGCAGCTTTGATAGGATAAGGGACATTATTGACGAGCTTAAACGACAGGGAATAGATAAGGCGCAGCTTTGTCTTGTAGGCTGGAACAAGAGCGGACATGATGGATGTTGGCCGCGGATGTTTCCGGTTGAGGAGAAGCTCGGTGGTGAAGAAAAACTAAGAGAGCTTATACGGTATGCACAGGATGGCGGCTACCAAATAGTATGCCACACCAATAGCACAGACTGGTATAATATATCAGAAATCCCCAAGGATTATGTAGTCAAAGATGCAAACGGTGAATATTCATCGTGGGACAATTTTGCGTGGAGCGGGGGCAGAATGTATAACTTGTGTCCTATAAAGGCATATGATATAGCAAAACAGGAGCTTCCGCGTGTTGCAGAACTGGGCTTTTCAGGCTTGCATTATATTGATGTTATAAGCGTTGTACCGTTAAGACGATGTTACGATGAAAAGCATCCTGTAAATGAAAATGAAACGGAGAAATTATATCAAAAAATAGGAGCGCTTTCGCATGATTTGTTTGGCGGCTTTGCCTCAGAGGGGGCATTTGATTTTGCCGCACCGTATCTTGACTATGCGCTGTATACGGCATTTTCCGAAAATACTGATAATTTGTTTGATGAGGAAATACCGCTGTGGCAGCTCGTGTATCATGGTATAATTCTTTCAAATCCATCGACGGCAACAGTAAACTATACTCTTAAAGATGACAGCAGCCGCAAAAAGCTGATGGCATACGGCGGCAGACCGATCTTTTATTTCTATTCGCGTTTCCTTGAAGGCAGTAATCAGGATGAATGGCTTGGAAAAGAGGATATGTGCTGTGACACGGATGAGCAGTTAAAATACAGTGTTTCAAAGATCAAAGAGGCATATGATGAATATAAGAAATACAGGCATTTACAGAAAGAATTTATTGAGCACTTTCGGTATGTGAATAATGGAGAAACAGAAACGGTTTATTCTGACGGAACGGTTTTAAAGATATAAATGTCAATATAAATAAAAAATACGATCGGACGGCATAGTAAGAGGATGCCGTCCGATCGCTTGTTTACCTTATAAGAAATTGCTGCTAGCGCATCAATTTCTTTCGGGTTGCAAACGCGCGCAATGCGCGCTAGAATTGCCAAAGGCAATTCTTTGTTCGGGGATTGCGTTATTAATATATTTTAATACAAGGCATAAGAATTCTTTTTTTGATGTCACGCCGCATAGGTCAAACATCTTTTTTGCAATATATTTTATACCATTTACAGACATGTAGAATCTTTCTGATATTTCTTGATAGGTCAGCCCGCATATAATGTATTTGAGAATAGCAAGTGAGGTTTCGTCGCACTCCGTCAGTAGCTTTTCCACCAGCAGCATCTCGGTGATCTCTGTATCTGAATAGAAAAGATCATCAGTGTTTTGAGTGCTGTTTTTAATAATTCTTTTTGTACGCGGTATAAAAGGCAGACCGTTTGTAGTTTCGCCTATAGAGATTTCTGATACAAGACTGATTTTTATTAAAGAAACACTATTGTCGTACCGAAGTTCTTTGTACAAGCTGATAGCTTTCCTGCCAAATTCCGTGTAATTGGATTTTAGATTGGTAATGGTTGGCGTAAATGCTTTTGCAAGATGCGATTCACCGCAGCTTGCAATAAAAGGCGGCGTCAGACCATGTTCTTTTAAATGCATCATGAGCGAGATCGCGCAGTAGTCATTAGCGCATAATATCGCATCATAATCATTAAAGGAAGAATAAAAATTTAAAAAGCAATTTTTCAAATTGGCATGATTAATATAGACATCATTATCTAATCCGCCAAATTGTAAAAAACTCTTTTTTCTGGCAGTATCTGATGCCGAGCTCGGATTTACACCGTAAAGGGCTATTTTTTCCTTTTTATAAGAATGGAAATATGACAGCAGATTGAAGGTGTCAGAGACAATATCAGAGGAAACAATGCTGTAGTTTCTTCCATTCACAGGTGGTTCAAAATTGCCTATAACAATTATTCTGTTGCTGAAAAATGATTCGGAAGCATCAATTATGGATTCGAGCCAAGTATCACTTGAACTAATTATTATAAGCGCGTCATCGTCACCGACCTCAAAATTTCTTATATCGTCTATCTGGTCGAGTATTATTACGGAAAAACGCTTTGACCTCTTTTCGCTTAGTATACCGCTCATAATTTGGCTGTACCAGCTGCTTGTGGAATAGCTCGGCTGGCATATTATAAATAAAGACATAACATCACCTCATTATGAGAAGTTTCCAACACACATAATTTTAACACAATCCATCATTAAAAACAAGTACAAAAAAACATGTTTTTAAATTCGTTTTTTTCTTGCTTGAGATTTATTACAATTTTTATTACAATTATATCAATAATAAAATGCAAGGGGGCGTTCATATGTCTGTTAAATTGAAAAGAGAAAAAGTGAAGATACCAACATATGTTCCGGCAAAGCCGATAAGACTGCCTATGTTTTTTGAACATAAGCCGTATCAGGGTGCAAGCGGAAGACTTTATCCGTTGCCTTTTTCGGATAGTATCAGCGATGTAAAGCAGGATGTGGAGTATGACATTATCACGCTGGAGAATGAGTATATAAAAACTCAGGTTGCTCCGGAGCTTGGCGGGAAGATCCTGCGCGGGCTTGATAAAACAAATAACGATGACTTTATCTATTATAATGAGGTTGTAAAGCCTGCACTTGTAGGACTGGCCGGACCGTGGATATCCGGCGGTATAGAATTTAACTGGCCGCAGCATCATCGTCCGACAACCTTTATGAAACTTGAAGCTGTTACGGAAGAAAATACGGATGGATCAAAAACTGTGTGGACAGGCGAGGTCGATCCGTTTTATCGCATGAAAGGTATGGCGGGTATTACTGTAGAGCCGGGAAGATCGTATATTAAAGCGAAGGTAAAAGTATATAACCGTACTGATCAGAAACAGATATTCATGTGGTGGGCAAACCTTGCCGTACCGGTAAATGAAACATACCGTACAATATTTCCGCCGGATGTTGAGTGGGTCAACGATCATGACAGGCGCTGTGTGATGAGTTGGCCTGTTGCAAAGGGGATATACCATACCGCGCGGCCGTTTGATTACGGCTCGGGAACTGATCTTTCACGCTACGATGCTGTAAGGGTGCCGTCGTCCTTTCTCGTTTCACAGGGTCAGTCTGATATGGATTTTATTGCCGGTTATGATGGGGGTAAAGATAAAGGCATAGCGACAATAGCGAATCATTATATTGCTCCGGGCAAGAAAATGTGGCATTGGGGGAAAGGTGATTTCGGTGATATGTGGTGTTCAAATCTAACGGATGAGAACGGCCCGTATATTGAGCTCATGACCGGCGTATTTACGGATAATCAGCCTGATTTCACATGGATCGCGCCATACGAAACCAAAGAATTTGAACAATATTGGTATCCGATAAGGGATATAGGCGATGTGAAAAATGCAACCATAGACGCTGCGGTAAATGTTGAGCAGCGAAAAAACAAGTTATTCTTCGGCTTTAATGTGACAGGTGTATTTAAAAATGCGTCGGTGACAGTAAACCATAAGGGGAGCATCATATTCAGCGAGACAGCTGATCTAAGCCCTGACAAAGCATATCTTAAAGAAATTCCAATCGGTGATATGAGGCTTGAAGATATTACAGTTTCTTTGTGTTCATTAGATGGAAAAGTGCTGGTTGATTACAAAACATATATAAGGGGACAAAAGCAGCCGATCACTCCGCGTCAGCCTGTTAAAAGGCCAAGTGAAATAGAATCGGTAGAAGAGCTTTATATAAACGGACTCCATTTAGAGCAGTACAAGCAGCATAACTATAGTGCAAGCGATTATTATATTGAGGGATTAAAGCGAGATCCGGGCGACATTCGCTGCAATACTGCTATGGCAAGGTGTTCACTGAAAAATGGGGATTTTACGAGCTGTATAGAATATGCTGATGCAGCGATAGTAAGACTTACATCCCGAAATCAGCATCCGGACTATGTTGAAGCTTTTTATCTTAAAGGAATTGCGCTTAAATATCTTGGAAAACTTGAGGAGGCTTATGATATCCTATATCGCGCAGGCTGGGATTACTCATACAGGAGCGCCGCATACTTTGCTCTGGCTGAAATTGACTGTGTAAAGGGCAGATTCAGCGATGCGAAGAGAAATATCGAAGAATCGATCTCTCTCAACAGCGGCAACACAAGAGCCATGAATTTAAAAGCAGCTGTCTGCCGGCATATGTGCGAGGAGGAAAAAGCTGTCCGGATGATACATAAAGTGACGGAGCTTGATGCACTGGACATGCAGGCAAGAATCGAACAGTCCTTTATCAAAAACAACAGAGATGAGATAAATGAAATTTTTGGAGCAAAGCCTGAGAATTTTATTGATGTTGCGCAAGCGTATATATCTGCGGGCTTTTATGATGACGCTATAGCTGCTATTGAGCTTTCAGATCAGGAGTATCCGCTTTATTTATATTATAAGGCATACTGCTATTCAAAGCTTGGTAAAGCACAAAAAGCTCTCGAAGCGTTAAAACAAGCGGAGAATATGGATGAGGGCTATTGTTTCCCATCACGAATCATGGATATTGCGATTCTTGATCACGCGATAGAAACAAACCCGAATGGCGCAAAAGCATATTATTACCTCGGATGCCTTTACTATGATCGGTTCGACTGCGACAGGGCAATCTCGTTATGGGAAAAGGCGATAGAGCTGGCACCTGAGTACGCAAAAGCATACCGAAACCTTGCGCTGGCGTATTTTGATAAAAAACATGATTATTTAGGCGCAAAGCTCTGTATGGAAAATGCGATCAGATATTTGCCGGAAGAACCAAGATTGATAATGGAATATCAGCAGCTTCTCAAGAATATGGATTTCTCTCCGCGCCATCGGATGAGTGTATATGATAAATTTGAAAAAGTTGCTTTTAAGCGCGATGACTGCTATCTTGATATGATAACATTAAAATGTCTTGCAGGGGAGTATGAAACTGCAATAGACATGGCAAAGCAGCATCGTTTCCATATTTACGAGGGAGGCGAGGGTAAGCTGACAAAGCTGCACGCATGGATGCATGTTTTGTATGGCAACAGGCTTATGGATAGCGGTGATCTGAAAAAAGCGGAAGAGATATATCTGAATGGTATCAATATGCCGCAGTCCTACGGCGAGGCAAAGACCTTCTTTAATCAGGAGGCGCACATATATTATTATCTTGGAATATTGACCGAAAGACTGGGCGGCGAAGCAAAAGAGTATTATGAATCTGCTGCGGTGTATAAAGCAGCAGTATCAGAGATATCATTATTCCGTGCAATGGCTCTCAGAAAGCTTGGTAAATTCTCTGAGGCAAGAGAAGTGCTGGAAGAAATGATAGCTGTTGGTAATAACAGTATCAACAACTGTGACAGAAGGACATATTACGGCGTGGGATCGCCGTCGCCTATGCCGTTTGAGGATGACATTGAAAAAAACAACCTTATCAACGGATATACGCTAAAAGCATTTGCGCTTTTGGGACTTGGAAGCTTCAATGAGGCGGAGAAGTGTATTGATAAGATAAAGGAAATTCAAAAGCATGAGTTTTCTGTATATATATTTAACAACATAAAGGAAACTATCACGATCTCGTAATCCGATAAAGGGCGGAGTGTATGCTTCGCCCTTTATCGGCTACCTCTCTTCTCATGCCATATAATTCATCTGAAATATTTTTCTGTACTCACCGGGTGTCATTCCTGTTTCCTTTTTGAAAACCTTATTCAAATACTGTTGACAACCGAATCCGGCTTGTTCTGCGACTAAAGGAATAGGTATCTTAGTGTCCCATAAAAGCTTCTTTGCCATTTCAATGCGGCAATTAATGAGATAATCGTGCGGTGATATGCCTGTGCTCTCTTTAAAAATATTGTGTAAATATATTTTGCTAAGATGTATGCTTTGGGCGATATCGGAGAGCTTTATCGGTTTTGAGGCATTGTTTTCAATGAACTGTTTTACCTCTGAGACGATCTCATAATTTTTGGTGCTTACCTTTGATGGCATATTCGCATCAGCAATTATTACATCCAAAAGCGCCAGCAGCCTGCTGTATAAAGATAAGCGGTTTGAACATTCATTCAACAGTATCAGTTCATCTATTATTCCTCTTATAGCTTTCGTGTGTTTTGCAGGGAAATATGACGGAAGCGCGGATAGAATATCTGCAAGCTCGCCATTGGCATCGAATTTTACATAAGCGGTATAAAACGGCAGCAGACTGCTCCCTGTTTGTCCAGGCTTTGAAATTTGTATATAGTTCTTTTTTATCTCGCGTGTTGTTGTATCGCGGATGGTCGTTTTCCCATCGCTGAGATAAAGCTCGATCTCGTATTTTGTTATTTTGCGCACAGGAGAAGCTGTGAGCCCGTCAAATTCACTGCAGTCAAAATAGCCGCAGACGATATTTTGCGGAAGGGTAAGCATAAATATCACCTCTATAATAAGATTTGTTAAAAAAATAATAAGATTACACATATATTTTAGCGGTTTATTGATATATAATAACATAAAATTTGATAAAAGTAAAGAGGTGTTTTTATGTGTAGTGTAAGCATTAAGACCGGCACTATAGTAATTCCGACATATCCTGAGGGTAAAACCGAAGAGCTTCCGATGTTTGCCGAAAATCGAGTTCATCAGAGAACCAGCGGGCGCCCGTATCCTAACAAGGTCGTTATGAGTGTGGACAGAAGCCATAAGATCGATAAGAAATATAAGCTTGTAACGATTGAAAACGAATATCTTAAAATCGAGATACTTCCGGAAATAGGAGGAAGGATATATTCCGCGCTTGATAAAACCACGGGTTATGATTTTTTTTATAAGCAGCATGTAATAAAGCCTGCGCTTATAGGTGTGCTTGGCTCATGGATATCAGGCGGTGTTGAGTTTAACTGGCCGTTTCATCACAGGGCATCCGGATTTATGCCATGCGATTTTGTTACGGAAAATCTTCCTGACGGAAGCGCCGCATGTCATTTATCTGAACATGATCCGATAGACAGAATGAAGGGTATGGTAAGCATTATTCTCCGTCCCGGTGAAAAGCGTTTTGAAACAAGAATGAGTCTTTATAACAGGACCCCGGAACAAAGATCGTTTCTATGGTGGGAGAATGCCGCTGTGCCTGTAAATAAAAGCTACCGGATTTTCTTTCCTAAGGATGTAAGCTATGTAAACTTTCACTATCTTAAGTCACGCGCGTCATATCCCGTTGCAGGCAGCTGCGTATATAATGGAATACCTATGGACAGTGAGCGCGACATCTCCTGGCACAAAAACACGACTCCTGCAACCTCATACTTTGCATGCGCTTCAAGGTATGATTTCTTTGGCGGATATGACTATGGAAAGCAATGTGGAGTTGTACATATCGGAGATCATCATATTTCGCCCGGTAAAAAAATGTTCACATGGGGTTATTGTCAGCTTGCCAAGTCATGGGAAAATGCTCTTACCGATACAGATGGACAATATGCCGAGCTTATGGCCGGTTCATATTCGGATAATCAGCCGAATTTTTCATGGATAGCTCCATATGAGACAAAGGAGTTTTCACAGTATTGGTATCCGATCTCTGAGATAGGTGTGCCTGATTTTGCAAATCTTGACTGCGCATTTGCGGTGGATAAAGAAAAACATGTGTTTAAACTCCAGACAACAAAGGAATATAAAGGACTTATAATAAAAATTTACGATGTCAATAGAGTGTATTATGAAAAAAAGGTGGATATCATACCGGGTGAAATGTTTGATGACAAACTACCCGATATAACGGATAATGTCACAGTATGTCTGAGTGTCGGCAAAAAGAATATCGCACAGTATACTGAAAAGGACGATGATAAACTAAATATGCCTGATGTTATAACTGATATGCCGTCTGCCGGGAGGATGAAGAGTGCCGACGAGCTTTATCTCGCCGGAGTTCATGTGAAGCAGTACCGCGATCCCGCTGTCTTGCCGGACAGCTATTGGAAAACGGCGCTGAAAAGAGATATTGCTCACATTCCATCGCTTATTGCGATGGCGAAATTTGAAATGGAGCAATATAATATTAGTGTTGCGGAGAACTATGCTAAAAGAGCTATAGCGGCGCTTAGTATATACAATGAAAGACATGAGAGCGGTGAAGCATATTATACTTATGGAAGAATACTTGAAAGACAGGGTGATCCGGATAAGGCATATGATTTATACTACAAGGCATATTTTTGTGCGGACTGCGCCGCAAGGGCAATGACGCGTATAGCAATGATAGATATAAAAAGACAAGAATACGAACAGGCTGTTATCCATGCAGAAAAAGCACTCGACTACGGAAGAAAGAACAATCTTGCAATATCATGCCTTGCAATAGCCAAAAAGGAGCTTGGAGAAGATGTTTCAGAGCTGGTTTCAAAGCAACTCAGAAGAGATAAGCTTGACCATATGATGAGGTATATTGCCGGAAAGAAAGATCTGTATGAGATAATGGACTCCGATCCTGTAGAAACATGTCTTGATATAGCGTTTGATCTGGCAGCCATGGGCAGATATGAGGATATTATTAAGCTTCTTTCGGGGCTGGAGAAGGAGCGTTCGGAGTGCCGTATAAAGCCGCTGTATTATACTCTCGGTTATTATAAGATGTTATGCGGAGCAAATGGCGTGGATGAGTATAATAAAGGAGATAAGGCGCTGCTTGGAAGCCGTTATCCTGAAAGATTTGAAGAGATCGCGATACTGGATGATGTTGCATCTAAATCAGACAGCGCTGATGCAAAGATGCTTTTAGGCTGCCTTTTGTATAATAAGAGGCATTACAAAGAGGCCGCTGCTCTGTGGGAGACATGTGACGATAACTATATTGCAAAGAGAAATCTTGCGGTCGCATATTTCAGCCACTTAGGCAAGCCTGAGGCGGCGATGAATATCATGAATGAAGTGCTTATGGATCGTCCGTCTGACGAGCAGATATTATATGAAACGATTGTTCTTATGGATAAAATGAACATAAGCCCTGATAAAAAGATAAAGCTGATCACATCATCCGGATACAACCGCGATGATGTGATCACGGAGCTTGCAAAGGCGTACAATCAGGCGTTTGAGCCTGATAAAGCGCTTGAAACGCTTTTGTCGCATGATTTTGTTCCATGCGAGGGCGGAGAGCATGCAATTGCGGATCAGTATATGTTTGCGTGTCTCGTAAAAGGGAATGAGGAGCTTTCAGCCGGTAAAACAGCTGCCGCCCGTGAGTGGTTCAGAAAAGGGCAGATACTGCCGCAGTCGCTTGGCGCGGGGATATGGAATCATTGTAAGCTTGTCCCCTTGAAATATTATGAAGCGCTATGCATGGAAGATCTTGGGCGCAAGAGTGAGGCTGATGAAATATTTGTATATATTGCAGGCATTGAAATAGAATATTTCAGCAATATGCATTTAAAAGAGCTTCCGTACTGGCAGGCAAAAGCATGTCTGCATCTGGGTAAAAGAGTTAAGGCTCAGCAGCTTATTACAAAGTATAAAAGAGAATGGGAAAATATCAAAGATATAAAGGATAACGGGTATTTTGGTACCACACCGTTTTTCATATCATTTATGGATGATCCGCAGAAGCTGAGGAAAGCACAATGGCTGTACCTTATGGCGTTGTGTGATGATTTTGGCGGATACGCCCGCAACGCAGCGGAAAAACTTGACGAAAGTTTGAAAATCGTTAACGAAAACTTGTTTGCGCAATTATTCAAGCGATTCGGGTTTTTAAAATGATTTGAATAAGGATCGGTTTATAATTGCCGATCCTTATTTTTGAGCCTCGTGTGCCATTTTATATGTCAGCGTTTTCTTTTGCTCAATGCTGCGGAAGTCTTTGGGACGCAGTCCGCTGTATTTTTTGAATTGTGCGGAAAAGTGATGGGGATCTGAGAAAGACAGACTATCAGAGATCGCCTCAATTGTTTTGTTTGTGGATATAAGCAGAGAAGATGCGATCTTCATTTTGCAGCGCAGTATATACTGATGAGGCGTGATCCCGTATTTTCCTTTAAAAAGCTCAATTATATGCTTTTGTGAAAAATGAGTAAACGCTTCGATATCGGCGAGTTTTAGGTTTTCGGTGATATGGCAGTCTATATAATATCGCACAAGGTCGGTCATATCCTGATTGCTTTGAGATTTAACATTGTTTTCAGCCAAAAACTGTACTATTTTAAGAAAGTGCCTTGATGTAGCGTCCTGAAGCTTTTTCGGGTCGGAGATCGTTTGGCAAAGATGATGCATTTCCGTTATAAGCGGTTCGCTGCATAGGTTTTTAAACAGAACAGCGTTTTCAAGGTGGTAAATTTTTATCAGTTCAAGCCCAAGAATGCCTTTAAAGTTGAACCAGATCTTCTCAAATGAATTTGCTGTGTCGCCATAGTAGTTCTGATCTTGCCCCTCAAGCAACAAAAAGGTATCTCCCTGCTGGACATGGTGGGAATGATTGCCTGTAATAATTACTCCGGAGCCGGCAACAACATACTGCAGACATGACACATCAGATTTTATGCGTATCTCGTGGCTCGGCAGGTCTGCAAAGTTATGCCCGTATTGGCATACCCAGAAAGGGTATTCAAAGCTGTTGAGCGGCGTGGCGTGCAGCTCGTTTTGAGATTTAATGTTAGGATTCGCCATGTTAATTTTTATTCCTTTTTTCTTTTCAATATGTGCAATTTTAATATTGAAAAAATTATAGCATAGTTTTATAATTAAGTCAAGAGTAATATTATTGATATTTGTGTATATAGCACAAAACATCGGCTGTTTTTTTAGGAATAAAAATTAAATTTCTGCCGCCGGGAGGATTTATATGAATAAAACAGTATGGGAAAAAATGATATTTGGTCTGTGCGTTTTTGCTTTGATGCAAACTGTAGCAAATGCGTCTAATATAGGATTATCAACGCATATGGCACATACCCATACCAACAATACTGAAACCGCAACGCTGCGCTTAGTTAATGAAATGGAAACAGAATGGATCAGAGATGAGCTGCGCTGGGGTTGGGGGATGGAAGCAACCACGAAGGGTGAGCTGCGAATGCCGACCGCAAACTGGGTAGACGCAGCGCAGAGATCGGGAGTTAATTCTCTTATAACCCTGGGTCTGGGCAACACATTGTATAATGATATAAACAATGTGGATGATACTGTTGGTATATATGTTCCCACAACAAATAATAAAGAATACTTTGATGCTTTTATAAACTATGTGAAATTTGTTGCAGAAAACTGTAAAGGCAAGGTAAAGGCTTATGAGATCTGGAACGAACCAAATCATAAGGATTCAAACTATCAGATATCAAAGAATAAATACAGCTATTCGGCATCAGATTATTGTGAGCTTTTAAAAGCTTCATATGAGGCAATAAAGACGATCGATCCGGAGGCTATGGTAGTAGGGGGTTCATTCCTTTTTGGCGGAACTGTAGACAGCGGTTGGCTGGAAACTCTTTTTTCAAATGGTGCCGGAGCGTATATGGACGCGTTTTCGGTTCATATTTATTCATATAAGCGCAGCGGGACGATAGAGACGGAGCTGAGAAAGTCGCTTGACAGGGCTGAAGCGGTTATGAAGAGATATAATTATAACGGCGAGCTATGGCTTACAGAAACCGGATATTTTACAGGAACGGCACAATATTCGGTGAGTGAGGCCGAACAGGCGTCGCTTCTTATCCGCAGTAAGCTCGTATGGGATAATTATCAGAAGGAAACCGGAAGAAGCGGCGAATATTTCTGCTATACTCTTCGCGACAGCGGTGATGATATAACAAAGGGCGGTAACAATTTTGGCTTGACAAGCTATGGATATAAAAAGAAACCCTCGTTTTATGCAGGTCAGACCTTTAATAAGGTAATGAAGGATAAAATGCTTTCAAGCTTCAGTGATAACGGTGAGGCTATAGTGGCTCAATATGTATCAGACAATACGGATGGCAGAACGGATGTTGCCTATGCAGCATACAGCCGGGGGGAAACAACACAAGTCAATATACCGTTAGAGGGGCATATCAGCTATGCATATAACATGAACGGTGATCTTATAGACACGGTTAAAAATTCCGACACATATACCGCGGCGATTACCGGCGAGCCTGTATTTATCCACAGTGTTGATCCGGGCGTGCAGCTAACAGAGCTCAAGTATGACAGAGCTCAAAACATCTGCAGTGTAAAGGGTAAGGCAGACTATCTTGAAAGCGTAACAGTTGAGCTTGTAAACGATGCCGGCGATGTTATCCAGACTGAGAATATCAAAGTTGATAAAAATGGCATTTATTCGGATTTCTTTACAGTTAACGCAGATGGAAAATACACCGTGAAAGTCGGAAGACCGGAGCTTGAAGAATACGATAGCGATCAATATGCATCACAGGGCATGGAAATGTACAGATCATCATCAGCTCCGGCAGACATGCTTATAACCTGCACCGCAGATAATGTTGGAGACTCATTGCGGGTCAGGCTAACCGGCAATGCCGCTGAATGTAAAAATGAAACAATAAATATTATGGTAATGCCGGAAGGTGTTGAAAGATCAGAGATATCAAAAGCGGCATATATAGGTGATGTCAAAACTGATAACAATGGTTCATTTGACCTTGTATTTGATATATCCCAAAAGCCGGAACACATTTATAATTACAGACTGTTTGCAAGAGGAAATCGGACAAGCATATCCGAAAGCTCCGTAAATCACTATTTAAAAACGGATGATATAGTTACCTATGATTTTACATTAAAGCTTTCAAGCGACAGTGTGACGGCAACGGCGGTCATGGAAAGCAGTGAGATAACCGGCAGCGAGGTCGTGATCGTTATATCTCAATACGGAGAAAGCGGAGAGCTTGTAAAGGTGAGCACGCAAATGTGTCAGGTACAGAATGAAAAGAAAAGCATAAGCTGCGAAGCTGAAAAGGCAGCCGGTGCGGTAAGCTGGAAATCCTTTATTTTAAAGGACTTTGAAACAATAAAACCATTGGTACCAAGTATCGGAGCGGAGTGATAACGGGAGAAGTGATGAAAATGCTGAAAAGAATAATATCATCTGTCCTTTCTGCGGCGATGCTCATGTTTGCCAACATGGCACCGGCACTGGCTGAGGAAGAACAGATAACAGTTCTTAGCGCGTTGATATCGGAGGGTGAAAAGGCGAAAAATATCCTCTCAACTGATTTTGAAAAGGGAAGTCCTGAGTTTGATAATCGTCCGACTCAGGAAAACAGCGCCAAAGTCGATGCTGCGCACGGAATAAGCTATTCCTTTCCGCTCGGCGGAGCGATGTCGCAATATAAGACGCTTGATGAAGCTGTCTCAAAGGGGATAGTTGTCATAGACTATGACCTATATCTAAAATCGGTCGGGTGCCTGACATATCTCAGACTTGCAAACTCGGCATTCACAGCCGTAAATGCCGAGAACGATCCGAACATGGTCGAGACCTTCGGCATAAATGTTGCGGGGCAGGCAGGATATTACCCGTCAGGCACAGGCTGGACGCTCATGGCGCTTAAAAAATATCAGTACGAGCAGTGGAACGATATTACGATATGGCTTGAGCTGGACGCGTCGAAAATATATTTCTCTCTTAATAATGAATATATCGGTGAGACAAATGTCAAGCCGGACGAGCTGTATGATCTGCAGACGATCATCTTTTCATACGACATAAGGACAGGGAGCAGCGGCTATCTTGATGATCTGAATGTTTTCAAGGTTGACAGAAGTGCTATGAACGAGCTCAAAGCAAAGGGTGTTGATGTACCCGAACCGCTGCTTGCAACAGCATCTGTGAAGGCGGGCATCGGAGAGCCCGGAAACGCCGTATATGAAAAGAACAGACCGGTTCCTGCGACTGTATCGGTAACAAATAAGCTCAACACTATGCAGAGTGTTATTTTAAAGGTAAACGCAAAAACGCGTGATGGCGTTGAAATGTTCAATAAAGATATTGATGTAACGCTTGAGCCGGAAAAGACATCGGATATCGAGCTTACGCTGCCTACGCTCTCAAAATACGGTTACTATGATATGTATTTTGATGTGTACGGCAAGGATGACGGTAAGCTGAAATGCTCCGACTACTGCGAATATGCGCTCGTAAACCTTCCGCCGCCCGGTACGAGGAATAAGAAAATGGGGATCATTAACCATGAGCGCCATGTGCGAATGGGTGATCCTGCAATAAACCTTGATTTTATAGACAAGGCGGGGTTTTCGTCGGCGCGTTCGGAAATATCGTGGGACAGATATGAAACTGCTCCGAGAAGCTATAAGCTCGTGCCGACCTATGAAAAGGAAATGAAGGACAGAGCCGGACGGAATATAGACCATTTGGAAGTGCTCGGCTATTCAAATTCAAAGATAACGCCGGAATTTCCGCCGATAAGCGCTGAGGCGATAAATGTATTCAGTGATTTTTCGGTGCAGCTCATATCGGACATAAAGCGAGTGCGCGGCGATGATAATATCGAAGTTGAGATGTGGAATGAGTATAACAACGCGGATGGCCGTTTTGGCAAAGGCGCAACACCGGAAACCTATGCTAAACTCATAAAAACGCTTTATCCGCGGATAAAGCAGGCACACCCTTCCACGACTGCGTGGGCGATGGGTACTATCGGTGTTCCGGTAGACTGGATCGAAAGAGTCCTGAAAGCCGGAGCGGCATATGCATTTGACGGTATCTCGGTACATCCGTATTCGTTCACACAATCGCCCGAAAACGGCGGAGCAATAGAAAAGGTACTCAGTCTGAAAGAGATGGTTTCCAAGTACAGACCGGATGTACGGTACAGAGCTACCGAATGGGGCTGGACGAGTAACGGGAGAGGCGGATATCCCGACAGACTGCATCAGGCGGCATATTTTGTAAGAATGGGCATACTCAATGAGCGTTATGATTTGTTTGAGCGTGTGGATTGGTACACAATAAACGACGGCGGCGAAAACCTCAATCATCCCGAATATAATTTCGGACTGCTTCGCGGTCCGGAGGCAAAGATACCGTATGGTGTAAAGCCAAGCTATCTGGCGGCGGCTAACTACAATAAGATCATGACAGATGCTAAGTACATAACCTCATATAAATGGGGTAATGATGTGACCGCGCATGAATTCATGCTTGCTGACGGCAGGACTTGTATAGCTGCTTGGAAGGTCAATGACGGCACCGATATAACCGCTGTGGATCTCGGCACAGATGAGCTTACCATGATAGATATGTACGGCAACGAAACTGTGCTGAACGCAGCTGACGGCGCGTTCAATCTGAGCTTTAATGAGCTTCCCGTATACCTTGTAGGCAGCTTCAAAGCTCCTGAGGAGAAGCAAAGACGGTTTGATATACAAACATCGGCGCCTGAAATACCGTCAGGCGATTCTGCACCGTTCCTGCTATATCAGTACGGAGCGGAAAAGGGCAGGGTAGAGGTGATCGGCAATGATGATATATCTCTTGCGGAAGCCCCGGGATATGTCGGCGATGTTACAAGGCTTGTCCTCACATCGGCAGGGAAAAGCATTAAGCCTAATGATGAGGCGGAAAGCTACGGACGCGTAATGTTGAATGTATATGATGCTTCCGATAAGCTGATATTCACTCAGCCGCTTGATATATCGTATGTTGACAAGGCAGGGATAGCCATAAAGGCAAGACCGCACGATGTGCGCGGCTCGGACTGGTGGCAGCTTACGGCAAGCGTAACAAACCGTTCAATGAGTGAAGATATCAACGCGATCCTTAATATAGCCGCGCCGGAGGATATAGCAAAAAATGCCTCCGCAATGAAAATATTCGTGCCGTCGGGCGGCAAAAGGCAGATAAAAATAAATATACCCGACTACATGGTAAAGACAAAAACTATTACAGTAAAAGCAAATGTGCAGCTCTCCGGCGGCGAGAGCGTCGCATTTGATGAGGAATACTCGCTCCAATCATGCGTCGCGGCGGACACTCCGCCGGTCATTGACGGAAAGCTCAGCCCGGGCGAATGGGATGAGCCGTCTGCGATATTACCCGGCGAGGGGAAATATGTATATCTTGCAGGCGACAGCTACGGAGGCTCGGAAGACCTTTCGGGAACTATATATACCGCATGGGACGAGGAGTATTTCTATATGGCAGCAAAGGTAAAGGACAACGCTTTATCAGACGATAAAGCAACGGCATCATTT
>CAMNAT010000010.1 GCA_946531785.1 uncultured Oscillospiraceae bacterium | reverse complement strand
ACAAGCAGATGGGATATATCAGAGCTTTATACCGGCGAGAGGGTAGAGCTTGCCATAGGCGTGCCTACGGCGATCGTGAACGGTGTGCCGATGCGGATAGATAATGATAATACGGATGTTGTTCCCGTAATAGACGAAAACGACAGAACGCTTGTTCCGATAAGATTTATTGCAGAGGCGTTCGGCTGTGAGGTAAAATGGGACGGAGCGCAGCAGAAGGTGTATATATATAATAAAAAGCATCCGCACGACATGTTTAATGCTCTTATGAAGCAGTTAGGCAATGACATGAAGTTCGGAGATAATGCTTATTATGATCCGGATCTGTGCGATTATATTGAAATGACCATAGGACAGACGGATTATACCGCATATGCTTACGAGGGAAAGACAGCATCTCCTCACGGTGATATGGTAGATCTATATAACAGCTTCGGAAAGACGATGGACACGGCGCCTGTGATAGAGAACGAGAGAACTCTTGTTCCGCTTCGGGCTGTGACCGAGAGCATACTTAAAAATGTTTATTGGAATGACGGGCTTGTGACCGTAAGTGATGTTGAAGAAGGCTTTTCTGACGAGACTGCGGTGGCAAGGCTTGACGAGATAAAAAATGCTCCAGTGCCGGAGCGTATCGAGAGAGTTGCGCTCAATACCACCGGTGAGAAGTATTATAAGGAGCAGCTCGATGTGTACGGCGTAAGCGCGTCCGATAATGACGGCAACAAGGAGGAGGGCGCGATCGACCTCGATATTAAGACGCGCTGGTCGGCGAGCGGCGCAAATACTCTTACTGTCGATCTCGGTGATGATCCAAAGACTGTTTCCGGTGTTGCGATAGCCATGTGGAAGGGTGCCGAGCGCACATATCCGTTTATAATAGAGTATTCAGAGGACGGCGAGACATGGAAGACAGCCTTGGAAAAGACACAGAACACCGGCGAGAGCGAGGGGTTTGAAAAGTATATGTTCCCCGAGCCCGTAACAGCGAGGTATATCAGGTATTCCGGAGATGGAGATACGATCCCGGGAAAGAATTATTGTCATATAAGCGAGATAGCGATACTGGGGGTTGAATAACGCGATGGAAATAAAAAGCTTGGAGCATGAGCTCACTGTATGTAAGGTAAGGTCAATAGACGATATTTCACTTGGCTCGGACTTCTATTTCATAGGCAAAACGGATGAGGAGCTTTCGCTGGTATGTAAAACGGAGGATACTCCGGAGCATACAGTCGAGCGTGAAGATGGATGGCGAGGCTTCCGGATACAGGGAGTGCTTGATTTTTCCTTGATAGGGATACTTTCCAAATTATCACAGATACTGGCGGATAAAGGTATAGGAATATTTGCCGTATCGACCTATAACACGGATTATATACTTGTAAAAGAAGAAAACTTCAAAAAGGCTCTTGATGCTCTCGAGGATGCCGGATATACGGTAGTCTGAGGGGGTGGAGCATGATCTTAGGCTATACGCTATATGAGATTGCCGCTATGTTCTTTATATATTCCTTTATGGGATGGTGTATAGAGGTCATATACTGCGGCTTGGATGAAGGACATTTTATCAACCGAGGCTTCCTGAACGGCCCGGTTTGTCCGATATACGGCGCGGGAGGTGTATGTGTCATACTGTGTCTCACGCCGATCAAGGATAATCTTGTGCTTCTGTTTATCGGCTCTGCGTTACTGACATCCGCAATGGAGCTTATCACAGGGTATCTGCTTAACAAGATATTCCATGCAAGATGGTGGGATTATTCGGATATGCCGTTTAATCTGGGTGGCTATATATGTCTGAAGTTTTCGGTCATCTGGGGTTTTATATGTGTCGCATTGATGACTGTTATTCATCCCTTTGTAATGCAGCTGATACATATTATTCCGGAGCAGGTCGGTATCGTTGTGGTTATAGCTATTGGCGCGATATTCATTGCAGACATTGTTGTAACCGTTGTGGCTGTTAATAAGCTTACTAAGTACATCCGGGTCATGGGTGAGGTAGGAGACCGTATCCATGCGGTATCAGATGAGATAGGCGAGAGTATATATGACAGAGCGGCAATGCTGAAGGAAAAAGCGGAGGAATTGAATGCGGAGGCGGCAAAGTATAAGAGGATCGTGAAAGCATTTCCTAAGCTAAGGTTCGAGAAGTATAACGACCAGCTTGAAAAGATAAAGAATAAATTTATAAAGAAATAGCAGGAGGAAAAGAAATGAAAAAGAGATTGGTCACTGTTGCATTGGCGGCAACGCTGATGCTTGTAGTATCCGGCTGCGGCGGCATGGCAGATAAGCCTGCGGAGAAAACTGCAGAGAGGACTGCAGACAGCAATGAGATCATTGTCGGCAGACTTGCATATGCGGGCATCAGCGAGGAGCAATATAATCTGCTTGTAAAGAACAGTCATAAGCAGGGTGAGCCGGAGATCACAACAAAATTCTTTGACACTTTTTCAAATATGAAGCTTGCATTGGATTCCGGACAGATAGATGAGATCGTGATCAATGAATCGACAGCGAAGTACATGGCTGCGTGGGACACAGAGCTTGAGGTAAAGGATTATAACGAGCCGGTAACTGTATCGTTCAGTATGCTGTTGAAGGCTGATAACAAGGAGCTGTGCAAAAAGCTTTCGGATACAATAACCGAAATGAAGGATGACGGTACCTTTGATGATCTTGAAACAAATTATCTTTACGCATATATCGGTGAGGCATATCCGAAGCCCGTAAAGTGCGAGCATAAGGACGAGTGGAAAAAACTCACGGTGGCTGTTACCGGTGATCTTCCGCAGATGGACTTTGTAAGCGTATCCGGCGAGCCTGCTGGCTACAGCACAGCGGTTGCCGCGGAGCTGGGTAAGAGACTTGGCTATAACATTGAGTTCCTGAATATAGATTCAGGCGCAAGGGCAACGGCTCTCTCATCGGGTACTGCGGATGTTGTGTTCTGGTCGGTATCGGTAACGGGCGAGAGCTTCAACACAGAGAATATCGATATACCGGACGGCACTATCATTACAGCACCGTACATAGAGCAGAAGAACATGATCGTCACAAAGAAGAGTAAATAAAGCGCAAATATAAAAAATTCCGCTGCGGGCAGCTGCCGCAGCGGATATTTTTTTGTGCGTTATTCTGCAATGATCGCCGGAAGGATCGGCTTCATGCCTGCCCATAGCATCAGACGAAGCTTTCCGTCGGTCGGCTTATAGGTTAATTCTATAGGTTGTGTTGCGTCCGTTACATCATGCAGCTTCACGCCTTTGAGCATTCCGTTGTTGTAAACTGCTTCAATAAGTCTGGTTTCGCCCTCAACATCGGTCATGCCCGTTATTATGGCGTATCCGTTGTCATATGATAGTGTGATCTTGTCCGGTTCTACGGGTTCCTCGTTCTTGGTTGTTTTGATAGAAAGATCATCGAAATATATCGACTGACCGGTGCTGTTAGAAGTCGTTCCCCAGAGAACAGGGAAGGTGCCTATAAAGTCAGTAGCTATCTGATTATCACCAAGATATATCGTTCTTGTATAGGTATCGTTATCGTTCGATATCGTCACCTTGAACATCTGCCAATCAGTCGTAAGACCTGTAATAGCCGTTCCTGCCTCAGCAGTCGTGGAATCGTTATATCTCAGCTCGCTGCCTGCCTTGCCCTGCTTCACCTGTATTTCAGCAGTTGCAGTATAGCCGTTGGGGATAACGGGCGTTACTATCGCCATACGCGGGCCGCGGCTTGAGCTCTGATATTTACCTGCGTTGAGCACCAGTGCGTTGCCTGTAACGCCTCCGGACTGTATCGCAAAGTTCTGACCGGGCTGTGGGTCGGAGCTTCTTGTGCCCATATGCAGGGTTACGCCCGTAAGACCATCGTAATATGTATCTGTAGCGTTAAAGCTAAGTAACGTACCTGCTGCCTGGTTGAAGTCCTGATATATACCCGCTGCAGGGTCAGGCTCCGGCTCAACATCAGCGACATTGATCGTTGTAATATCCTTTTCTGTTGCGTCAGCTATCGTAAACGAGCAGTCTGCCGGGTTTGTACCGAAGGATAGCGTCATGCCGCTGCCAAGCACCGTAAGATACTTGCCCTCATCGCTTACGCTTTCAAATGAAACCGTATCGCCACCGTCAAGTCCCTTGACGGTCTTAAATGTCATTATATTGCCCGATGTGCCGTAGGTGTCCTGAGTAAGTGTTACGCCGTTTCCGGTGGATGCAATGTATAGTCCGGGCTTATTTACAGACTGTAATGATACATAATTATCCTCGTTCTCGCCCTCGGGCGCTGCCTTTGCCGGCATGATCTCCCATGCAGTATTGTAGCCGTTCTCAGCGGCTGTTGCAGTGAGCGCTGTGGATATCGGATAAGCGTTATCGGCAAGTGAGTTTGTGAACTCGTTATGCCCTACATACATTCCGCTTGTAGACTTCAATGTACTTGCTGTGCCGGTAAGACCTGTCGAGGTCTCTGTTACCGGATATACATATCCGTTCTCGTCGAATTTCAATTCATCTATACATACAGACCTTCTGAATCCGCTGCCGTGTGGTAGCGCGCCGTTGTGGTAGATGAAGTAAGTCTTTCCGTTAAAGTCTATAACTGACGGATGGTTCGTGTTTGATGTAGTTGTAGGCGGCATTATGATCTGCTTGAAGTCATAGCGGCCGAGTGGATCATCCGCCATAGCGTATGCCATTTCCTCGCGCCAGTTCATAGCGTAGAACAGATAATACTTGCCGTCACGCTTATACAGCCACGGAGCCTCGGTATATACGCCGCCTCCCATTGACTTTATAGGACGCTCCAATACATCCTTGTGCATGATTATCTGTCCGTCACCGTCAATATCCTTAACTGAGATCATATCTTCATTAAGCTCACAGATATAATACTTGCCGTTGCCCCATGCTAGATAACGGTGCTCAACACCGTCAACGGTATCAATAAGCACCGTCGGGTCGATATCGTTCCAGCCGCTTGACTCGGGATTGGTAAATGTTCCTGCAACAAGCGGCTTGCCGAGCGCGTCCTTGTACGGCCCCTCGGGCTTATCAGCGACCGCAACGCCTATGCTTTGCTTGCCTGATGAGGTCTTATCCCAAGTACAGAAGTAGAGATAATACTTACCGTTATATTCTGTCATCTGGCTTGCCCATGCGGAGGTGTCATTGCTGCGCCATGATATATCCGTAGCTTTCATAACGCTGCCCTTGTACTCCCAGTTTTTCATGTCCTTTGAGGTATAGAGCACCCATTCCGGCATTACATAGCTTTCGTCTGTAGCTGTGTCGTGTCCGCAGATAAGATATACTGTATCACCAATGACCGTTGCTGCCGGATCACCGGCATAGAGTATGCTGCCGTTTGTGTCAAAGCCAAGCTCAGGATTACCGCCTGCGCTCTTTGTGATCGAAACAGGCTCTGATTTAACAGTCTTTGTCGGTGTTTTAAAGGTTGGCAACATACTCTTTTTAGCAAGCTGTGTAATGTGTTTCTGATCTGTGCCTGTAAGAGCAATGACCGGCTCTGCCTCGTCCTTGTCATAGCCATAGAGGGCATAGAGTGTCATAACGTCCCCGGACTTATAGAACTCGTCCTTTGTTGTGTCGCCGTCCTTTGTGAAAGTGAGCGTTACCGCATGGTCGCCGTCAAATGCCCATGAGCCCAGCCCGTCAGCCATTGTGTGATCTGCGTTCAGTGTTACCTTAGATGATATCACCGGCAGGTCATAGTTTCTGTTGCCTGAGTGATTGTTGAAGTTTTCGTTTATAGCATCGGAGTCTCCCGGCGCAAACTTTGTAATACCGACTGAAGCAAGATCGTATGTGCCGAGAAGCATATCCTCAGGCAGCTTCTGCTCGACCTCACCCGCATAGGTAACGGGGGAGACTACCGGCCATCCGTCCGCGGTAAAGAGTGCCTTGCGTACCTGCAATGTAGCCGCGCCCTCAACATTATCCTTTCTTGTGTGCGATACATAGAAGGTCTCATCGCCTACATTTATAACACTGTTATGTCCGGGACCGTAGTAAACGTGAGCATCGCCGCTTTCACGCGGGTAATACCAGTCGTTCACATCATTCTCAGCAAGTGTGCTTGTGCCGTCACCTAGTCTGTAGGATCCGATCAGCTTATAGCCTGTGATCTCGGACGGCTTTACAGAACCGCTGCTGCGGCTGTACTGTGTTCCCATAACAACACCGTTCGCGTCAAGCATCTGTGTGCCTGTGTTAGTGCCAAAGCTTGTGCTGAGCGGGCTTCTTACAACTCTTGTATTATAGTTCGAGCCGAGCCATGCAAAAGAGCCGAATACATAGCGGTAATCGCCGTGGTTTATCATCCAGCCGCCCTCAGGACCTGCAACGCCGCGCTTCTGTGTAAATACCGAAGTGCCGAGGTTCTTACAGGATGAAATGATAGTGCTGTCGGAGGTGTAGTTTACGCCCTCAGCGAAGCCGTCACCCTTGAGCTTTACAGCCTGTATGCCGCCCCAGAACGAGCCCCAAAGGAAGTAGTAGGTGCCGTCTGTGTCAATGTAGATGTTGGCATCTATGGCGTTTGTTTTGCCGGAGCCGTCCTTTGTCGCGAACACAACGCCCATGTCAACTATGTCAGATGAAGCATCCGCCCAGAACAGCGGATTGTTGGACTTCACAAGAGATATTACCGAGTTCATGCCGCCCAGACCGCAGGAGAGAGATATGTACATCCAATATGGATGCTCCGCGTCACGTTCGGGAACATAGATAACATCCGGTGCCCAGTATGTTCCGTTCATGGTCGTGTTCTTGTAGTTATTGTTTATAAAAGTGTTCGACTTCGGAGACATCGTTGCTGCGTTTATATTTGTGAAGTCGTATTTCTTCCAGTTGATAAGATCCTTTGAAGTGAACAGCAGATGATGTGACGAATACACATAGTATGTATCGTCATTGGGGAACTTCACTATCGACGGATCGTGCGCGCCGATGGTGGTGGAGTCTGAATCAGCCGGTGCCGCAACAGGCGCGGTTATGCCGCAGTAAAGCGTTGAAGCGGTGTATTCATCCTCGCTTGAGGTGAATTTCACTATCAGCTTTTCCGTTCCTTCGGGAACGCTTGCCGCCTCAAGCGTAAGCTCAGCCGTTTCAAGGCTCGCGGGCGATGCTTTTGCTTCATCTGAAAGCTTTGTTTCGCTATTGCCGTTTACAGCATAAAGTGCCGCCGAGATCTCGCCGGAGTTCATGGTGTCATTCTCAACATTTACAACAGCCTTTACGCTGCCGCTTTCATATGCAAATATCTCACTGCTGCCGCTGTAGAATTTTGTGTCTATAACATAGCAGTTGTTCTCATATATCTGCGCGTTCTTCTTTGCAGTATATACCTCCGCGGCTATCGTCTGTATCTCGCTCTCGGATAATGCGCGGTCATATACCTTGAAATCATCGATCATACCCTTGTAATACGGGTCAGGCCACTGTGATTTTCCTAGGTAGCACTGTGTGAATTCAGCAAGGTCGCTGAAATTGTAGCTTATTCCGGTAGTGCTTCCGGTCTTAAAGCCGTCAAGCCAGAATTCAGTCGTATTGCCGCTGCGGGTAATGGTTACATTCTGCCACTGACCTACAGTGATCGGCGTGTTGGAATCAAAGCTTTGCTCTGTTCCGTTTTTCATGGCAAAGCGCGGATTGCCGAGGGAAAGGAATGTGTATACATCAGTTCCCGTTCCGAGGTCGAATACCCTTTGCCACCACTGTATCTCGGACGGATTGAACCATACGCTTATGGAAAAATCGCCTGAGATCTTTTTAAGCTCAGCTCCGGCGCCTGTAAGATCGGCATAATCATCTGTGCCGTCAAGCGATAATGCTTTTCCGCTGCGCCCATTGACAAGCGTTGCTCCGTTTTGCAGCGCATAGCCGTCTCCGCCGTCATCGAATGTGACATTGACAACAGGCTCTGAGCTTTCAGCAGAAACAGGCATAACAGCCATACATCCCGAAAGGATCGAGGCTGCCGCCAAAGCTGAGATCCACTTTTTCAGTTTCATTTCTATCTCCTCCTTAGATATTATAACTTCCTATAATAATATTAGCACAAATCACCTGAATTTGCAACATATATTTTTGAAGGTTTGTTCACAATATGTTCATAAAATAAGCTTAGTTTATTAATATAGTCTTAATACGGAGGTAATAAGTGCATGTTAGAATGATCACATCAAATCAAAAAACGGATAAAGCGAGCGAACACTCTGCTAGAAATATGTGTAAAGGAGATAATTGATATGAAACAGTATCCGTATAATGATACAACAGATCTGGTTGTATATGATAATGAGCAAAAAGAGAAAAAGAATAAAAGCCCGAAGATGTGGGTGGTAGCGACGGCATCAGCGTTATGCGCAAGCGTGTTTACGCTCGCGGCGACCGCAGGCTTATATGCAGTCGTTGCTCCGAAGCGCAATGCACCCGCGGCTGCATATACAAACGCAAGCTCCGGCGACAGCTCGGAGGCAATACAAACGCTTGCGACCAAGCATGAGGGCGATGAGCTTACGATACCGGAGATAGCCGCAAAGGTAGGTCCGGCAGTCGTGGGAGTTATAAATAAGACAACAGTACAGCCGCAAAGATATTGGGATCCGTTTAGCGGGAGATACTTTTATGATTCTGACCCGACCCAGGATGGTGAACTGATCGAAAAGGGATCGGGTTCAGGTATCATAATAAACACTGACGGATATGTGGTCACAAACCAGCATGTTATCGACGGTGCGCAAGAGGTCGAGGTGGTGCTGAACACAGGCTCGACATATAAGGCCGAGATAGTAGGTCAGGACAGTAAAACGGATGTTGCGGTGCTAAAGATTGAGCCGAAAGCCGATGAACCGCTCACAGCAGCAGTTCTTGGCGATTCCACAAAGCTTGAGGTCGGCGAGCTTGCAGTAGTTATCGGTAACCCGATGGGGCTTGAGTATTCAGGCTCTGTAACGGCAGGCATCATAAGCGCTCTTAACCGTAAGATGACGATAGAGAGCACAAACTATAACCTTATCCAGACGGATGCGGCAATTAACAGCGGTAACTCCGGCGGTGCGCTTATAAATAAGTATGGTGAGGTAGTGGGTATAACCTCTGCAAAGCTTTCAAGAACAGATATAGAGGGTATGTGCTTCGCGATAGCGATATCAGAGGCAAAGCCGATAATCGACAGCCTGATGTCTGACGGATATGTAAAGGGCAGACCGCTCGTAGGCATAGGCATCAATGAGACTGCATACGGTCTCTTTATCTCAAAGGTTTTTGAGAATACAGGTGCTGCAGCAGCAGGACTTAAAGAGGGCGATATGATCCTTGATGTTGACGGTCAGAAGGTCGCGTCCACAACCGAGCTCAACGCACTTCGTGATACAAAGAAGCCCGGCGACAAGCTGAAATTCAGAATACTTCGCGAGGGTGAAACAAAGGAAGTTGATGTCACTCTCGGCGAGGACGATTCAGCAAAAACACAATAATAGCTAATAACAAAATCCCGTTTGTTTTTCATATGCCTTTACCGTGCATACGGTAAAGGTCCTCCAACAGAAAACGCGCCTCTCCCCAGGCGCGTTTTCTGTTTTTTTACCTAATTCTATTGCATTTTACAGTGCTTTGTGGTAAAATACCTTAAAGATATCAGTTGAGGAAGGTATCAATGAAAAACAATATTAAATGGATAGCGCTGTTTTCGGTCATTATCATACTCTGCGCCGCATTACTTATAATAAGGCGAAACACGCCATCTGATGCTGTCATGGCGAGGATCGTGCAGGACGGCAATGTCATTCGTGAGATAGATCTGTTAACAGTAGATGATCCGTATGAGTTTTCGGTAAGCTGTGATGAGGGGTGCAACACGATCCGTGTTGAGAAAGGCAGGATCTGTGTTATCGATGCCGATTGTCCGGATAAGATATGCGTAAATACCGGCTACATATCAGATTCGGAGCTCCCGATTGTCTGCCTGCCGCATAAGCTGAGTATAGTCGTGTCAGGGACAGATAGCGGATATGACGCAGTTGTGGGAGGGCAGTAAATGAAGACGAAAAAGCTTACCGCGCTTGCAATGCTCACGGCGCTTTCGCTTATAATATTCATTATTGAAGCACAGCTTCCGCCGCTTGTGCCTATACCGGGCATAAAGCTCGGGCTTGCCAACATAGTGACGCTTATCACGATCTATATGTACGGCAGAAAAGAGGCGTTCTGCGTGCTTGCTCTGCGTATCGGTCTGGGTACGGTGTTTACAGGGCATATGCTAAGCCTTATATACAGCATTTCAGGCGGGCTTCTGTCATATATTGTGATGGCGCTTTTATTTAAGCTGTTTGATACTAAACGCTTATGGGTGATAAGCATATTATGCGCCATAGCGCATAATATCGGGCAGATCACAGCGGCTGTTGCAATAACGCATGTGCCGGAGCTGATTTGGTATCTGCCCGCGCTTATGATATCGGCGATCATAACAGGTGCCTTTACAGGCGTGATCGCAATGCTCATACTTAATAACAGAAATATACGGAGATATATGGAATGAGGATAACAGCTCTCGCAATACCGCTCGCGTGCCTTATGCTGCTTGCGGGCTGTGCAAATACTGCGGGTGATGCTGCCGGAGAAAGCTCGGCGGTCGTGTTTGCGATGGATACGGAAATGCAGCTCAAAGCATACGGCAAAAATGCCGATGAAGCCATAAATGCCGCAAAGGCTGAGATAAACCGGCTTGATAAGCTTTTTCGCCGCGGCGACAGTGACAGCGAGATATATAAGATCAATAAAAACGGCTCATATAAGGTATCTGAGGATACTGCAAAGCTGACGCGCTGTGCGTGCGAGATCGGCGATATGACAAACGGCGTATTTGATATAACTATAGCGCCGATCATGGATATGTGGGGCTTTTACACAAAGGAGTTCCGTGTGCCCGCAAAAACTGAGATAGATTTCGCGCTCGGGCGTGTCGATCACAGAAATGTGACTGTCAGTGATGATACCGTAACGGTCTCAAACGGCTCTGAGCTTGATCTCGGTGGTATAGCTAAGGGGTATTTATCGTCGAGAATAATGGAGATATATACCGAGTACGGGATATCATCAGGAATCGTATCGCTCGGCGGGAATGTTCAGGCGCTCGGCACAAAGCCGGATGGCTCGAACTGGAACATAGCAATTATGGATCCGATAGACTCCGTAGCATATATCGGCAGCGTCAGAATAAAGGACAAGGCAGTCATTACATCCGGCGGTTATCAGCGCTTTTTTGAACGGGACGGGAAGAGGTATCATCATATAATCGATCCGTCTACCGGCTATCCGGCAGACTCGGGGCTTAGCTCGGTCACAATAATCTCGGAGGACGGAGCGCTTGCTGACGGGCTATCCACCTCACTTTATATTATGGGTCTTGACAAGAGCACAAAATTCTGGTACGATAATGGTGGCTTTGATGCTATCTTCGTTACAGATGAAGGAGAAATATATATAACTGAAGGACTCGATGGTGTATTTGAGTCACGGAAAAACTATGAGGTAATAAAATAGTATGCTGTTCAAGGCAAAAAAAGCTAAGGAAAGGATCCCTGACGGGTTCACAGAGGCAGATATAAAAATAGAGTCAAGCATCTGCCACGGTGAAAAGACTATCGGTTTTTACAGCGCAAAGGAAAAAAGGCTTTGCCATGCCGAGCTTGTAAAAAGCGATGAGGACATTATGAGCTTTTACCGTAAATACGGTTTAAAACATAAAAGCTGATATTTTTTGAAAGGAAGGGTTTTTTATGTGGAACAGAAAAGAACTTAAAGAGAAGGCTAAGATCGCTTTCAAAGCGAACTATTGGCGTTGTGTGCTTGTAGCGCTGCTGATAACGCTGTTTACCGGAGTCGGCTCGGTAGCAAGTATCTATTCAAACGGAGCAAGCACTCTTAGCAACACAAGGGTCAATCAGAATCAGGCAGCTGTAACGGTACAGACCAATATCCCTGCATCGGGCACAGTCGCAGCACCCGGCGCCGGTGCGAACGCAACGGCGGGATCGACCAATGTGGCAGGCACTCAGCAGAAACAGCCGACTGATCCGACAGCTAATATGACACAGCAGGAAAAGAGAGCGTTGGGAGCGGGGATCCTTGCTGTCGTGGGAGTATTATTCGCGGCATTATTTGTACTGATGATAGTTCATTGTCTACTCAGAATTTTTGTTTTCAACCCATTGGCAGTAGGTCTTAATGCATTTTTCATGGACAATGCAAGCCAGAAGGTGGATCTCGGCTCGATCAGAAAGGGCTTTGCTCCGTCGTATTTGCGTAATGTCGGCTCAATGCTTGTAAAGGACATATTCCTTTTTCTGTGGTTTATGCTGTTTTTTGTGCCGGGGCTGATAAAGTCTTATTCATACCGTATGGTGCCGTACATACTTGCAGAGAATCCTGATATGAAGGCAACGGAAGCGATCACTCGTTCTCGTGAGATTATGGACGGCAACAAGTGGAATGCGTTTGTTCTGGATCTTTCGTTTATCGGCTGGATATTCCTGTCAGTCATTACCTTTGGTATAGTAGGTGTATTCTATGTAAACCCGTATATTTGCCAGACGGATGCAGAGCTGTATGCGGCAATAAAAAATAACTGAAATAGCAGATAAAATATGAGGGATGCAGACCGCATCCCTCATATTTTATCTGTAAAATAAGTTATAATGATGTTCCTTCCTGAACAGATTCAAGGATCGATTTGCTGCCCGCTTCCTTACTGTACTTATCAACAAGCACTCTGTTCTTTGCGCTGTGTGTAAGACAGCCTGCGCCGCCTACACAGCCGCCGTTACATGCCATACCCTCAATGAAGTTGGCATCAAGCTTTCCGGCGTTCTTTTTAAGAAGTGCAACCTTGCATTCCTCGATACCGTCGCATGAGTATGCCTTGAGCTCGAAGTCCTCAAAGCCCTGCTCCTTGAGACCCTCTGCAACAGCCTCAGCCAGACCTCCGCAGTGAGCGAAGATCCTTCCGAAAGCGGAGGCGTTGTCGAGCGTGCTTTCCTCAAGCTGAGTGATGTCTATATCGCGGCTGTCAAACATAGCCTGAAGCTCTTCAAATGTCATTGCCGAATCGACATACGGGCTTACCGTATCGAGCTTTATCTCCATTTTCTTTGCCGTGCACGGACCGATAAATACTATCTTTGAATCCGGCTTCTGCTCTCTTATATATCTTGCCACCGTAGCCATAGGCGAGAGGTTGCTTGACACATTCGGCTCAAGCTTGGGGAATGATTTCTTGATATATGATACAAATGCCGGACAGCATGAACTCGTTAAGAATCCCTTTTCGGCAAGCTCCTTTGATTCTGCCTTTGCGACCATATCCGCACCGTGCGCCGCTTCAATGACCTTATAGAAACCCAGCTTTTTAAGTCCGGTTATTACCTGACCGAGCTTTGCATATGTAAACTGGCTTGAGATCGCCGGTGCAATGACCGCATATACATTGTATTTCGTATTATTCTCGCTCTTCTTTATGTAATCGATAACATCAAGTATATATGACTTATCCGTTATCGCGCCGAACGGGCACTGATATACGCATGCACCGCAGGAGATACATTTATTGTCATCGATAACCGCCGCGTCATCTTCGTTGATAGATATCGCCTTGATCTTGCAGGCGTTCTGGCACGGACGGATGCGGTGAACGATCGCCGAATACGGGCATACCTTTGAGCACTGTCCGCACTCGATGCACTTTGACTTGTCGATATGCGCAACATGGTTGTGGTCGAATGAGATCGCGTGCCGCGGGCACACATCCTCGCAGCGGTGGGCGAGGCAGCCGCGGCATGAGTCTGTAACATCATATCCGGCAGCCGGACACTCGTCACATGCAATGTCTATGACCTGTATAACATTCTTCCGTTCCTTGTCGCCGCCCATAGCTATCTTGACACGCTCGGCAAGTATAGCGCGCTCTTTGTATACACAGCAGCGCATGGTGGGTGTCTTTCCGGGAACGATGGTCTTGGGAATATCCAAAAGGTTTTCGGTAAGCGTGTCGTTCCATGCCTCTCTTGCGACCTCGCGCAGCACCTTGTATTTTAAATATTGTATCTTTGTGTCGAATCTTCTGGTGGAATGGTCATACATTCTGTCCATATAATCGTCATAATACTTATCCATGTTTTTCTCCTCTCTGATGTGTATATAATACTATTATATCATAGCTTTAAGATAATTTCAATATATAACTTTGAAAAAGTATAGGTTTATTTGTCGAAATTCACAGTTTTGTATTTATTGACCTTATATAATGGACAATTAATATATTTTGTGCTATAATCGTTTGCATGGAGAACAATATACAATATTTTGTATTCACAGGAGAAACAAGCTATGGGTTTTATTAATAACAAATGGATGCGCGCGGCTGTTCCGGCGCTTCTGATTCACTGCTCGATAGGCACAGTCTATTGCTGGTCTACATTTAAGCAGGCTATTGCCGAAACGATAGGGATGAGTCCGTTCGCAGTCGGCTGGGCGTTTTCGCTTGCGATATTTTTTCTTGGGATGTCTGCGGCATTCGCCGGCAGAATGGTAGAGAAGAATATACATAAGTCGTCGCTTCTGGCGTGTATCTGCTTCACCGCCGGAATGATCGGAACGGGAGTATTTATACAGTTCACAACAGGTATCGTTGCGCTTATCGGTATATTCATGTGTTATGGCTGCATAATGGGAATAGGTCTAGGTGTCGGGTATCTCACGCCGGTAAAAACGCTTATGCTGTGGTTTTCTGATCAAAAGGGACTTGCGACCGGAATTTCAATCATGGGATTTGGACTTGCAAAGGCTATCGCAACACCGATCATGGAATACTTACAGCAGCAGTTCGGTATTTCGTGGATGTTCTATATCTTAGGCGGCATATATTTTATAATGATGATGCTCGGACACTTCCTGCTCAAAAAGCCTGACGGCTGGGTAGAGCCGGATGACAGCAGGAGTGATTTCAAGCCGCTGGATATGTTCAAAAGTAAGGTGTTCTTAGGTATCTGGCTCATGTTCTTTATCAATATCCACTGCGGACTTGCGCTTATAACATACGAAAAGCAGATACTTACGACTGCTTTTGCGGACATGGCTGTAATGGGCGCGATGATCGCGATAATACCATCTGTCACGGCAGGCTTCAACGCGCTCGGCAGGATAGGTTTCTCGACTATATCCGATAAGATGAAGGACAGAAATACCGTATATAAGATCATATTCATAAGCTGTATCATAATGACTGCGGTAACGCTTATTCCGTTTGCGATAACGAACGGAAGCAAGAGCGTTGTATTCGGCGCGATAGTTATATTGCTGCTGGTTGTTGTAAACTCCGGCTACGGCGGCGGCTTCTCAACGCTTCCGGCGCTCTTATCATCACGATTCGGTATGGATAAGATATCAAAGATCCACGGACTGGCGCTTTCTGCGTGGGCTATTGCAGGACTTACCGGAAACAATATGTCCGAGATAATATTGAACGCATCGGGCAAGACCTATGAGTATATACTCATAGCAACGCTTGTCCTGTATGCGGTAGCGCTTCTGATCTCGATAAAGATGGTGTCGGGTAAAAAACAGGCATAAAATAAAAAATTAAAGGCAATTTGCAAATTAGCGGATTGCCTTTTTTACTTGGTTGTGATATACTTTTATATATGAGGAGGGTTTTGTATGAATAAGCTGATCTATGAAAATAAGCTGTCGTGTGCCGAGGATGTCAAGGGCTTCCGCATGGAGGGCAGCGCGGATGTGTATTTTGAAAACGGAAAAATGCGGATAAAGAGCAATCTTCCCGCGGAGCTTGGGCAGAAGGCGAACTTTGTGTTCTGGTGTCCTGAGGATATGCCGTCGGATATAATTATCGAATGGGATTTCAGACCGATAGAGGAGCCGGGGCTTGCGATCATGTTCTTCTCGGCAAAGGGCTGCAACGGTGAGGATCTGTTCGATCCGTCGCTTGCGCCGCGTGACGGGCAGTATAACCTGTATCACTCCGGCGATATCAATGCGTATCATATCTCATATTTCCGGCGTAAATGGGAGGACGAGCGCGGCTTCCATACCTGCAATCTCAGGAAAAGCAAGGGCTTTCATCTTGTAGCGCAGGGAGCAGATCCGATCCCAGATTGCGCAGATGCTCTTGAAAGCTATCATATAAGGATAACAAAGAACAGGGGCAGGATAGATTTTGCGATAAACGATCTGACCGTGTTCTCATGGCAGGACGACGGAGAGGAATACGGCCCCGTGCTTGGCGGCGGAAAGATAGGCTTCCGCCAGATGGCGCCGATGATAGGCGAGTATTCAGATCTGAAGGTCTATGAGATAAGAGAGTAATAAAAATCCTGGACGAACGATAGGAGGCTTTATAAATGAAGTGTAAGAAGATCATACTTGCGGCGCTGCTGACTGCCGCGGCAATGGCTGCGGAAAATGTGAGCGCGTTTGCGATGTTTGAGCCGTATGAGCATGAGGGGACCTTTACTACCGGCTACTACACCGAGACCACCGCGGATGCGGAGCGGGAAAAGACGGAGCAGTTCTATGCGGCAAGACCGCGTATCGAGCGGCAGTACGATGATCTTTCGCGCGGGCTTGTAGCTATCCCCGGTGAGGGCGGCACGCTTATAAGCTGGCGTTTTCTGGGGACGGACTCGAATAAGCTGCAATATAATCTTTACTGTAATGGCGAAAAACTGAACAATGATCCGATATTTACAACGAATTATTTCCATAAAGACGCGCCTGCGGAGGCGGAATATACTCTTCGCGAGGTCGAAGGATTCAATAATGTAGAAACAGGCGTTGAGTATAAAGCAAAAGCATGGGACAAGAGCTATATTTCCTTCAAGGTCGCAGAACGCGAGGGATATAACATAGACGATGGCGCTATAGCCGATCTTGACGGTGACGGTGATTTTGAGATACTTCTGCGCCGTACCCCAAGTATGGATGTAAAAACAAGGACAACATATCCGCTCATAGAGGCATATAAGACCGACGGAACGCATCTGTGGACGATAGATATAGGGCCGAACGAGATAAACGAGATAGATATAAATATCTTTGCCTGTGATATGGACGGCGACGGCAGGGCGGAGGTCGTTCTGCGCTCGTTCGAGGGCACTGTTGACGGCAAGGGGAATGCTATCGGAGATACAAACGGGGACGGCATAACGGACTATTCAAAGGACGAGAATAATCTTGCGATCTTCAAGGACAGGCAGTATATTATCGCAACTCCGGAATTTTTGTCCGTTTATGACGGCATGACAGGCGAGGAGCTTGACAGGACTGCATTGAAGCCGGATAAGGAGCCGCTCTCGGAATGGTCATACCGCTACACCGATACGCCGAGACTTACAAAGCGCGCAAGTCATTACCTTTTCGGGCTTGCATACCTTGACGGTGTAACGCCGAGCGTGGTGTTTGTCCGTGGCGCATGGGATAATGTTCGTGCGGCGGCATGGCATCTGGAAAACGGCAAGCTGACCGAGGACTGGATATCGAATACCCCGAACACCGACGATCCCGATACCATATGGGGCGCATGTAACCATAATCTTATTTGCGCCGATGTGGATTTTGACGGCAAGGACGAGATATTATCCGGCCCTATGGCTATAGATAACGATGGCAGCGGGCTTTATGCGGTGAAGGTATACGCCAATGACGGAACAAAACAGAAGCTCGGTCATGGTGACGCATTCGATGTGGCGTTCATGGATCCGGATTTTAACGGCTATCTTGTATGGGCGTGTCATGAAACAAAGGATCTCCT
>CAMNAT010000009.1 GCA_946531785.1 uncultured Oscillospiraceae bacterium | reverse complement strand
TCACCTATGGTCCCGCCCTTTATTGCGAGATAGTTAGCGTTCGTACTTGCAGATGAGTTTGTGCTCACCGCAGTCTCAACAATGCGGAATTTTTTATCCTTCTCTGTTTCCGAATCAGCCGCAGGAAGCTCAGGATCATAGAAGATGATATCATAAATATCACCGTTATAGCCAAACCGCTCCATAAGTCCAAGCTTTGAAGCATTGAGTGCCGGCTCGCCCAGCTCTTTGGCAAACCAGAACAAGACCGGAGCGCTCATGCCTGTTTCCGTTGCATCACCATAATTAAATATAGCGGTCGGTCCGATCAGATATGTAGGATAAAATGCTGTTGCCAATAATCCGGGGACCATAGTGTAATCGTAATTGGTCCCTAATGTGTTTTTCAGGCTTGAGAGCATATATGCAAGATAGTTGCAGGCATACCCCCAATATCCGAGCCCCTCCGACCATGCGCCGTCAGGCGAAAAGAGCCTGAGCGGTGTTTCTATAGACCTCAAAGCCTCTGATACTATCTCTGCGCAATATTCCGTTTCATAGTCACCCATAAGCGTCAATGCGCCCGCTGCTATTCCTCCGTTGCATACAAGTCCCCAGTTGCTTGGATCCGCCTTCCAACCTATACGGTTATGATACGAGCCAAACATACTGTTATCATACTCCGCAGTTCCGTCGTACGCTGTTCTGGCAGCATCAAGCCCAAGCCTCAGTATCGCGTTCGCAATAGTATCTCTCTGCTTTTTGCTGAGCGAATCATAAAGCCAGTCATACCCTATAGCGACTGCCAGCGTCATTTCCGCCGTATCGAGAAAATGGGTAGGATGCCAATCTTTAAATTGGGAAACAGCGAGCATTTCCGCCACGGCACGATCAAAATATCTACTGTCGCCCTCAATCAGATAAGCAAGCGCCGGGTATATGATATTATCGCTTGCGTCTCTGGACACATACAGCAGTCTTTCGCCATCGCGCAGCTCGTATTCGCTTATCTTTGCCGTGAGAGCCTTATCCGCTTTAGCCTTTACCGTTTCATACCATTTTTTAAAGGTCGCGTCTGTTTTTATATAGTTTTTTATCTTTTCCAAACGAGTCTTGTCCATCAAAAGTCTCGGATGAGATGTCTTTTTGTTATATGTTGAAAAATCAGCCAATATTTCTTCCGCTGTCGGCTCTGTAAATATAAGCTCTTCAAGTATAGTCTCGACTTCACCGCTCTTTGGTGATTCATCGTAAATATATACCGCGCCGCTCAGATCCGCAGCGGCATTTTTGCCGGTAATAAGGCTTGTATTTTCCATATCCAGATAAAAACTACCGGCAATATTATAGGGCTTAGAGCTAAGTTCCCGGCTAACACCGTTGATTTTTATAAGATCATTGGTCACTTCTATTTTTCTGCCGTCTATTTCAAGCTCAGCACAGCATTTCTGAGCGTTCCACTCAGCAGCTGTTCCGCAGGCTCTTGCTATATTTCTGAGAGGGATGACCGTATTACCTCTGTATACTGTCGTCTTTAAGCCGGTATCGACATATTCTCCCATAATATAAGCCTTGGTATTATCTACCGCAAAAACCGATATTTCCTTGTTTTCCGTATAAGGTTCGCTGTTTCCCTGCTCGGAGACATCCTCAATATATTCCGGCTCAGCAAAGCTTATTTTGATATTTTCGCCTGCATATGCTGTATTATCAATGTACACATTGGTTGAAACACCTGCTGTTACCGAACCCATCATTGTTACGCGGATCGACATGTTTGTGAGGTCATAGCTGCTCAGGAAGCATGTTCCGCCGTAGACCCCGTCAACATACACATCTGCTGTCTTTTTTGTTCCGTCTATTATTACTTTGACCTCATACCATTTCCCCTTTTTGATGTCTGCCATATCTGAGCCGACTACCCTTACTTTTGGACCCGTAAAACTGAAAAGCTCTATCTGAGCGGAGTTTGCGGCGCGCAAAAACAAACGCTTATACCGATTTGCATCATCTGTCTTAAGTCTTGTGGTAAACATATGTGTTTCGCCCCTGCTTACCGAGATGTTGCGATATATAAGCGGATCAGCGTTCAGCGATTTTCCTTCGCCCACATACTGCATCAGGAAGCTTTTATTTCCATGCTCATTTACTACACCGATGGTACATTCTCCGTGAGATGCGGATGTATCACCCGTCCAGCCCGCTGCGCCATATGCCGGCTTTCCTCCGACAGGTATATTCTGATAATCCTCCTTGAATATGACAGCATCCTCTTCTCCTGCGAAAACAGGACAGGCAGAGAACGCTATCGACGCTGCAAGCAGCGCCGATACATATCCCTTTACAATGTCATTAAAGCACATAACGATCTCCGTTCCGCCGCAATGTCGCGGCCGCAATCACCTTACAAGCTCAGTCTTTTGGCCAACCGGGATCTGGTTTTCTCTCCATGTAAATATTCCGACCTTATCAGCCGCATTTGAGACAGACGCAATTGCCCTCTTTGTTTTTTTGCCTACATCCGTAAAAGCTATGTCTGTAACTTGGAGCTTGATAATACTCCCATGTTCATCATACTGGGCAATATAGCATTTTACAGTTACACCTGCGGCAACATCTGATTCTGCGTTAAATACGCATTCAAGTGTGCCTGATATAAGCTTACCGTCATTTATTTCTTCGCCGTTTATTTTACAAACAGTTGTGACCTCAACACTTTCCTGCGGTGCCTCAGTCGGCTCCGGAATCTGCGTGGGCTCAGGCTCCTCAGTCGGTTCTATCGGAGCAGCTTCGGGCGCGTCAGCCGGAATAAAAATTTTCAGATCATCTATCTCACACATACCGGCAGACGGTCTGAAATCAAATCTTGCTCCCGTACCGGTATAATCACCCTCAGTTTTTTGCTCTGCCGAAATGATCTCTCCGTCTACAAGCTTCAGAACCGAATAGCCTTCACCATTCTCTTTCGCTGTAAATACCGCGCAATATGAATGGAGTGCACCGTCTGACACATCCACATCTCCGGCTCCGTCCTTGACTATGCCGCTCTCGATCGTAAACAGTACCGGCACAAGGCTTGAGGATTTTCTGAATATCACATTTACATTCGATGTCTCATCCGTCCTCATGCTGTATTCTATTACTATCGGTCTGCCCGCCGAGAGATCAAATGTATTATTGGTATATATGGTATTCCCCGCGTCATTCGCTATGTCAAGATATGTGTTCTGTGTCGCTTCGTCATATACCACCTCAGGATTGTTTACCTTATTGATGCCGTAAAAGAAATTACTGTTGATCTCGCCGTTTATTACACTCGAATGCTCAAAGTCATAGTCCATATATACATCCGTCATATATGTCCCGTCGCTTATCGTTACATCATCTATCATCACTGCCGAGCCTGATGCCGCCTGGAAATTGAGCTGTACCTCTGAATTATCCCACACTTCTTCAAGAGCGGTCGTCTTTGTCATCTGAGAGCCGTATACATTTATTGTTACACTCTTGTTTTTACTGTCAAGTATTATCCTTACCGGTATCCATTTGTTACCTGAATTATATGTCATATAATCCGACGGCGTGTTGATATCATACGCTCTCCACTGCTGACCACCAGTGAACGCAAGTATCCCGTTCGCCTGATTTTTACCAAGCTTCTGCCCGCCGCATATAAGCTTTATCTGCGGGAATGGTGATACCGAATCCGCGCTGAGCCACATATCGACCACGGTCATATCATGCTTAAATACGCCTTTTTTTGTGTTTACCTGCACATCCCTGCCGTCGCTTGCCGCCTTAAGATAGCTTCCGCCCTGCGCATGCTCCTCAAGTGTTACAGTCGTCTCATCAGCATTCTGTCCGTATTCAAACAATCCGTTGTCACCGAAAACATCATCAATGCTGTTGTTAAAATCTTCGGAATATGTCTGAGGCATTATAGTGGGGACTGCTGTCGGTATCGCAGGCTGTTCCGTCGGCAATTCGGTCGGCTGCTCTGTCTCTGATGAAGGCTGCTCTGTATGCGCTGCGTCACCCGATCCCGTTTTAAACGATATACTCGTGTTGTAAAACTGATCATAAAAGTCTCTTATCCCATTTTCGCCTGTTGTTATTATATATTCCGTATCCGGCTGAAGACCGCCGTTTATATCGAATATATATGAATTTCTTGCACCATCAGATGATGCTGTAAAAGCGGTTTCCTCACCGTTTGCCGTTATTTTGGCCTTTGACGCGGTGGACGCATTTATGCGCGTGTTGGAAACAAGCTCAATGACGCTATCGACCGGTATGTCATCTCTGCCGTCAAGCTCACACATAAGCTGCGGCTGCTGCGGAACAAATATTTTAAAATTATCTATTGCGCACATTCCCGACGATGGTCTCAGATCGATCCTTGCTCCCGTACCGGTATAATCACCGCTGCCGCTCTGCGCCGTTCCTATCCAGTTACCGTCCACCAGCTTTGATATTGAATACCCCGACGCGCCCGGAGTGAACACCGCTCGATATGTATGGAATCGCCCGTCAGACACATCCAAAACCCTTGTACCCTCTGTAAGGATGCCGCCCGTAATATTAAACAGATTCGGCACAAGGCTTGAGGATTTTCTGAATATCACATTTACATTCGATGTCTCATCCGTCCTCATGCTGTATTCTATTACTATCGGTCTGCCCGCCGAGAGATCAAATGTATTATTGGTATATATGGTATTCCCCGCGTCATTCGCTATGTCAAGATATGTGTTCTGTGTCGCTTCGTCATATACCACCTCAGGATTGTTTACCTTATTGATGCCGTAAAAGAAATTACTGTTGATCTCGCCGTTTATTACACTCGAATGCTCAAAGTCATAGTCCATATATACATCCGTCATATATGTCCCGTCGCTTATCGTTACATCATCTATCATCACTGCCGAGCCTGATGCCGCCTGGAAATTGAGCTGTACCTCTGAATTATCCCACACTTCTTCAAGAGCGGTCGTCTTTGTCATCTGAGAGCCGTATACATTTATTGTTACACTCTTGTTTTTACTGTCAAGTATTATCCTTACCGGTATCCATTTGTTACCTGAATTATATGTCATATAATCCGACGGCGTGTTGATATCATACGCTCTCCACTGCTGACCACCAGTGAACGCAAGTATCCCGTTCGCCTGATTTTTACCAAGCTTCTGCCCGCCGCATATAAGCTTTATCTGCGGGAATGGTGATACCGAATCCGCGCTGAGCCACATATCGACCACGGTCATATCATGCTTAAATACGCCTTTTTTTGTGTTTACCTGCACATCCCTGCCGTCGCTTGCCGCCTTAAGATAGCTGCCGCCCTGCGCATGCTCCTCAAGTGTTACAGTCGTCTCATCGGCATTCTGTCCGTATTCAAACAATCCGTTGTCACCGAAAACATCCTCGATGCTGTTGTTAAAATCTTCGGAATATGTCCATGTATATATCTCGCTTTCCTCTGCCGCCGTTGCTGACAGCGGTAAAGTCGGCATCAGTGCGGCTGCTGTAATACCCACAGATGCTATCAGCGCTGTTAATCTGTTAACATTCTTCATATCTGTCTCCTTTACCATATACAAAACTTATTTCCTCTAAGCTTATTCATCGCCTCTGCGAAGAAGAAATCGGCATATATGAGATGAACATGCACCCATCTCATCACACCATCCGCCGGATATCGCTCGGTTGCCATCTGAACAACAGAATCCCAGTCAGGATCATAATTACAGAAATACTTATCTGTTGCCTTTAATACCTTAACTGCAGCATCCGTATAGACATACGCCTCGGCATCAGACACATATTTTGTCAATTCAAGCAATGCGCAGGCACTGCATACTCCCGCAGAACTGTCATAATATGCCGGCTCTCTCGGCGCCCTGAAATCCACCGGTGTTTTGTAATCATATGCAGCAGCATTTGCGGCAAAATAATTTGCTGTCTTTACAGCTGCCGCGAGATATTCCTCGTTGTTTGTATATTTATATGACAATGTCATCCCGTAGATCGCCCACGCAAGACCTCGTGACCAGCAGGAGCACTCACTGTAGCCCTGTCCTCTCTTTATGCTGAGCACCTCTCCGGTTTCGGTGTCATGCACCACAATATGATTTACGCTTCCGTCAGCACGAATATGATGCCGGAGAACCATATCCGCATGACGAATAGCGATCCTTTTAAATCTTGGATCTCCTATTTCCTCCGATGCCCAGTATAGCAGCGGCAGGTTCATCATACAGTCTATTATGGACCAGCCCTCACTGCCTTCCGAATTCCACGCTCTTATGTAACCGCCGTCAACATTAAATCTTGACGCAAGCGATGCCGCGGCATAAAGCGCCTTGCTGTATGCCGCCTCATCCCCGGTTATACGATAATTCGCACCGGAAACAATATGACGCAGAAAACCGGCATCGTGATCAAGCAGCTTAAAGCTTTTGAGTCCCTCATCGATGATCTGCTCTGAGGCGAGCGCTGTTTTTTTGTATTCCTCATTTTCAGTGCCCGTATACATAAGCCACATCATTCCGCCCCAGAATCCGTTTGACCACCACGCGGGATTAGCCGCGCCTCTGTTATCATAGCAGCCTTCATTTGAAGTGTACGGTATTATTCCGCGATTCCGAACCGCAGCAGCGCTTAGCTTCTTATCAAGCTTTCGCCATACCTCATCTATCCATTCTTTGTTATTATTAATTATATCCTGATCCATAAAAACACCGTCAGCCCTTTATCGCCCCGACCATAACACCCTTCACAAAATACTTCTGAAGGAACGGATAAGCAAATAATATCGGAAGAGTACTTACAATTATCGTTGCGTATTTTATCGTTTCGGAAACAGCAACTCTATCGGTCGCCGCACTGCCCGCACTGCCTGTCATCATGGCATCCGTACTTGAGTTTATAAGGACCTCTCTTAAATACAGTTGTAATGGAAACAGGTCACGCTTATCGAGATATATAGCGGCGCTGAACCATGAATTCCACATTGCAACACCATAGAATAAGGCTATGACTGCAAGTACAGGCTTTGACAACGGAAGAATAATATTAAATAATATATGCATTTCACTTGCGCCGTCAATGGAGGCTGACTCCTCTAATGATGCCGGCAGTGCCTGGAACGATGTGCGCATAACAATAACATTCATTGCGCTTATTGCCGGAGGCAGAACGATCGCCCATACGGTATTGAGCATTCCGTATGACTTGATAGCGAGGTATCCCGGTATCATTCCGCCGCTAAAGAACATTGACGCGACAAGAATAATATTTATCAGCTTCTTAATCTTCAGATTCTTTCTCGATAAAATGTACGCGCACATTACTGTCATCACCATAGCTATCGCAGTTCCGAGAAATACCTGAATAAATGTGTTTTTATATGATATCCATATCATTCTGTTTTTTAAAACTGCTTTATATGCTTCTGTGCTGAATCCGGCCGGCCACAGCATTGCCCCGCTCTGCTGCATGAGCTTACCCGCATCCGAAAATGACGCAAACAGAACATACAGCATCGGGTAAATACATACAGCGATCATCAGCAGCATAAAAGCGTTGTTCAAAATATAAAATATCCTGTCACCGGAACTAACTCTTTTCATCGCTTTATCTCCTTACCATAAAGATGTTTCGCTCATTCTTCTGCACAGATAATTTGTTACCCATAAGATCATTAAATTTATAATAGAATTGAACATACCTACCGCGGCACTGTAGCTGTAATCGGCATTCAGCAGACCGCGCCTATACACATATGATGATATAACATCCGCTGTTTCAAGCGTCATATCATTATATAAAAGGATTATCTTTTCATATCCGACCGAAAGCAGCGAGCCTGTCCGCATAATAAACATTATCGTTACCGTAGGCAGAATGCCCGGCAGAGTAACACTGAATATCTGCCTCACACGGCTTGCACCGTCAATACTCGCTGCTTCGTAGAGCTGCGGATCGATCGCAGAAAGAGCAGACAAATAGATTATGCTGTTCCAGCCCACTCCCTGCCATATGCCTGAAATAATAAAGATCGGTCTGAACAGCTCCGGACGCGTCAGGAGAGGACTTCTCTCCCCGCCCAGCATCGCTATAATGTCATTTACAAATCCGTCCCGACCTGTAAATGTATATATCATGCTGCACAACACCATGATCGATATAAAATGCGGCAGATATGTAGCGGTTTGTATTATCTTTTTATAATGCTTTGACCGAACCTCATTTATAAGCAGTGCCAGAATGATCGCGCTCGGGAAATCAAACAGCAGTCCAAGGCAGCTTATGGCAAGCGTATTTTTTATCAGTCTGAAAAAATACGGATCCTGCAAAAAGGTCATGAAATGTCCGAATCCATAATGATCCGTCCACGGACTGCCCACTATTCCCTTCACAAACGAATAATCCTTAAACGCTATCATCAATCCATATAACGGCTTGATATAGAACAGCAGATAATACACAAGTACCGGAACGGCAATTATATATATAAATTTATGCTCTCTTACCTCGTCCGCAAGCTCTCTGAGCCACACGCCCGGGCTATGCTTTCCCTTTGATCTGGTCTTCATTGCCGTCCGCCCCCGTTATCGTTTATTATATCTGTCAAGCGCTGCCTGGGTTATGCCTATTACCTCGTCTATGCCGCTCTTTTTTATCTGCGCCACGAAGGAGTCCCATTTATCCATTGATTCCTGGCCGGTTATGAACTTCAAAAGATTTTCGCTTACATACGACTGTATTGGCGACAGAAGCGTTGAGCGTCTTGTATTCTCCTCCAGGGTATATGAAATATACGGGATTCTTGTTGATCCGTCATGCTCTGTCCACAGCTTAACGGCATCCTTCTGCTCGTCATACGGCAGATACTGATCATAATACCTAGCGTCCTGAACAAACGGGCCGCCATATGCTACAGCTGTATATTTGCTGAGCGAAAACTGCATAGGCAGCCCATCAGGATCCTTTGTTATCAGCTCAGTATATGTGGGATATCCGTCGACCATCTCATAGGATTCGCCTTCAGTTCCGAAGTTATAGAACATATGTCCTTCCTCCGAATATCCGTAGTCAAGGAATTTAACCGCGGCCTCGATATTCTTACACTGTGTTGATATCGATACGCTCGTAGCCGGATAGTACGCAAAATCCTTCTGACCGAACCTCGATATGTCACCCTTATTCATAACCGGATATTTTGTTCCGGCAAGCTTTATGCCGGGATCAAGCTGTGAAAGAACGGGAATAAACGAACCCATGTCGCCGCCCGCCGATGCCACAAACGCGCCGACCTTGCCTGATGTCACCTTTGCTCTGTAGGTCTTGTCATCCTGCGCGTAGAAATCCTGATCGAGTATCCCGTCCTTGTACCATGTTCTGAGTTGGCTGATATAATCCTTATAAGCGGGCTCGATAACACCGTATTTTACGATCCCGTCTTCCTGGTAGAAGGTCTCCGATACGCCGAATATTCCGCTGAAGGTATCAAAAAAGCCGTTTCCTACCGAAGACAACGGATATTCAATACCCATTTCCTTGAATTTTCTCAGTGCAGTGTCCCATTCCTCAAGTGTCTCAGGCAATGCAAGACCTGCCTTATCAAGCATATCCTTCCTTATCTGAGGTCCCTTCCAGCACATAAGGCTGTCATCTCCTCTGAACCACGCAAAGGTGTAATAATGCCCGTCATCTGTCTTTACCTGTCTGGCAACATCCGGATGCTCGTCTAAGTATTTTTTATAATTCGGAGCATACTTGTCTATATACTCATCGAGATATATGATCACACCGTCCTCGACAGCCTTAGCCGGTCCGCCCTTATAGGTCGTAAAATCTGCTTCTATCAGATCCGGGTATTCTCCCGACGCGCACATAACATTGAATTTTTCGGTTTCCTGCCCTACCGCCGGATGAATGAATTCCAGCTCAACACCGCAGCGCTTCTGAAGCTCCTGATAAAACGGGACCTCGCCGAAATTCTGCGCCGTCTGAGAAATATGCGGCCACAGCCGGCTCCACCATGTGATCTTTCCGCCGGCATTCTTTTGATCTGACGAGCAGCCTGAAGCTGACATCAGCATTGCGCTTACAAGAAAAGCTGCTGTAATTTTTTTGTGTTTCATTATCATACCGCTCCTTTTTACACTATTATGATATTATAATTATAATACAAGCTTTTCTAAAATGTAAGATACATATTTTGATTTATGATACAAATACCTCATATTTACGCAAACAGCCGCTTAAGCGGCCATTTGATCAAATATTCTTTTCAATGAGGCTGCGCCTGTAGTCACTCGGCGTCATACCTGTATAGTTTTTAAAGGCTCTTCTGAAAGAAAGAACATTACTGTAGCCTGACTCTCCGGCTATCTTTTCTATGTTATAGCGCGGATCGGCAAGCAGCTCGCAGGCTTTCTCCATTCTTACCTTCATCATATACTTGGTAAACCCATAGCCCGTGTTTTCCTTGAAAAACCGCGAAACATATTCCTGTGATATATAGAAATGTCTTGCAAATACCTGCCTGTCAAAATCAGCATCCAAGGCTGCCTTATCCATATATTCCAGTATCTCTCTGCCGGACTCTTCATCCTTATATTTTTCCAACAGCTCCCTGTATACCCTCTGTATGTCAGAAAAAAACTTCGCCAGAACGGGACTTTCATCAATGCTGTTAGCAATATCCCACCTTTGCTGTTCATCAAGCTCAGGACAGTACCTGCTCATAATATTGTAGATCGTGAGCTTCATATTCATATAAAGCAGCCGCACCGCATCGGGAGCTAGAGCTCTGTTTACACTGTTTTCCCGCTCTACAAGTGCTAAAACACGCTCTATCTCCTCCGCATCTCGATTCCGGAACGCAAACTCCAGCCTTTGCTCTATTTCGTTCGGATAGTAATATCGTGACACAGTCACAGCCGAGCTGACGCACCATACTATATTTCTATACTCAACACGCGCTCCTTCCGTAAGAAGCTTTCCCGCGTTTTCGTATGAATACGGTATATCTGCAAGCGAATCATAAAAACCGCCGATAGCGCATTTTAGGTACAATCCTAGGTTTTTATACAGAGCTTCTCCTATGATATATGTTACATTTTCAATATGCTCTGTGTTCTCAGCATCGTTATCCGAATCAAAGGCAAATATTATATTTACGCTGCCAACTCCGTTAAGACAGGCAAGGCATTTAAACCGATGCCTGTATTCTTCCACAACTGATTTTTGTATATATCTGATTCCTTCCTGATCCTCTGTATCGCCAATTATCTCCGTTCTCATCACCGCAAAGCATCTGCCGGAAATATCTATACCGAGCTTGCTTTGTGTCCTATCGATCTCCTCGCGGGTGTTATAACTCCCCATAAGAAGCGAATTTGTAAAATCATTGATAAGCGCCGGTCTCTCCGTCTCAAAATCTCTTTTTATCGCCGCGGCATCGTTTATGATCGAATCTATGGAGCTTGCGATATATGTGTATTCATCATACGCCTCTCCTTCAGCAGCAGGAATCGCCCCCAGCTTATCCGTAAGCTCTCTTATAGGTCTTGTATTGAACTTAGCAAACCGTACCGAAAGCGCCAGCCCCACAAGCACGACTGCGAAAAGGATCGATGCAACAAGCACCCTCATCCCTATCGTCTTCCTTAACGCGGAATTATACAGGCTTGCGCTCATAAAGCTTATATCGCTGTCATTCTTTGCAAAGCATGCGAAATACCGTCTGCCATCTATTGTACATATACCATGTTTATCTATATTCACCTTTCCGTCACCTGTCCGGAAGGATGAGTACAGAAGTCTGTCATTCGCATCATACAAGCAAATCTGTCTGCGGTCAGCATCTGCGGAATATCCGAGAATATTCAGTATTTCGTCAAGCTTCAGACTTATAACAATATATCCTGTCGGCTCCGAGACTGCGTCTAACGGATATGATTCGATATATAGGAGCGAATCTGTCGTGTTTCCGGCATTATATATGCTCATTGCAGGCATGAATTCCCTGAATTTTCTGCCCGTCAGATATGCCTCACGGAATTCATGAAGACTCATATCCCCGAATTTCAGCAGATTATCATACATTATGCTCAGATCAACACTGCCATGAGAAAAAACCACCGAATTATCCTCTTCCGAGAATAAATATATATCCTCAATGACGGAATTGAGCGATACCCTGAGCCTTATATCCTCGTAAAGCTCCTTCTTAATTGCAATAAGATCCTCAGAGCTTACATTTACAAATTGGCTTTTTCCTTTTAAAAATGTGGTATATACCGCGCCTGAATCATTTTCCATGCTCGTGAACAGATTGCGGATATTTATCATCTGCCTGTTAAGCACCTCATTTGAGCTGCTTACCGCACGGTACTGCTCATTGATATCGTACTCATTGACCGATCTCAGCATTACGCCGCTGATGACACCCAGCGCGGCAAGAAATGCTATCATTATAACTATATATGTAATCAAAAAGCGCCGAAAAACACCGCGCTGCGAAAATATTTGTTTTTTCAAGGATACACCTCCACTACGCCTTCTGTTTATAGATATTATATATCAAATCCTACGCTTAGTCAAGTATTCTTTAAATGACAAATAATACACTATAAAAGGACCGGCCGTTACAAAGCCGATCCTTTTATTACAGATCAGAATATCAATCTCAGCTCATCCGCGTTTATTGTTGCGGATACAGAGCCTGTTACCGTTCCCTTCACCTCATCGAGCGCAGTCGTGCCTCCGCCGCTTGCTGTCAGTATGTTCTGATCCTCAAAATCCATCACCTCTATACGAGGCACAAAATATTTCCTTTTCATTTCTGTTCTCCTTTATTTTTCCATATCAAATCCAACAATACGTTGCAGATCGCTTAATGATATAGTTGCGGTATGAGTCCCCGTTACGGTTTTTTTCACATCACCCATTGCGGTTTCACCCGGACCGCTTGCTGTCAATATGTTCTGAGACTCAAAGCTCGATACCCCTATCCGAGGAGTAATAAATTTCTTTTTCATTACTGCACTCCCTTTATTATTCCATTGTAGCCACCGAAGAAGCGGGAGCTGTATTCAATGCCTCAACGGAAATAGGATAGTTAGCTATATCATCAATGAATAATCCGTCTATATAGAGCGCTGCAGTTACAGGTCCGGAGCCGGATACTACTGTATCGCCGAATGATGTGTTAAACGGTGTATTATTTCCGAATGTCCACTGTATGCCACATACGGCATAATCATTCGGAGTAACCTCTACCGCCACTCCCGTAGCCTTGTCTGTATCGCTCTTCTGTACTGACGCTTTGTCCGTTACCACCGCAGTTGACTGAGTCAATGCTTCTGTAGTAAATTCAACTGTCCGCGCAGCCATTGCCTGACCGAAATAATCGCTTGCCGCTACATCAACGCTGTAAGCTGTACCGGGCTCAAGACCGCTCAATGTAAGAGTATATGTCTTTCCGCTGTTGCTCATTGTTTTTGTTATTGTCTGAGCTTCACCGCCGATTGATGCGGTAATGGTATCCGGGTCGATGATGTTGCTTGAATCTATTGTTATTGTTGCGCTGTTCTTTGTTGCAGCACCTGCCGCAGCCGTCATTGAAGCTGCTCCGGGGGTTGATATGGTAATGTTGTCAAGGTCCACCTCTGAGTCTGCCGCAGCCTGAGCGCGGAAATCGCCGAATACTACGTCAAAACCACGGCTGTTTATCAATTGTCCATCCACATAGCCGTTTATGGTTGTTGCTGTGCCTTTCGCATCGATCACAAAATCAAAATGCACAAACTCGCTTGTAAGTCTTGATGCGAGACCGTTTATAGCATAGTCCATTACTACAGCCTGACCGTTGCTGTCAAAGCGTACAAGATTATACTCTCCGCCTCCTGTTGGACGAACAAATGTCTTGTTTCCGACAGCTGCACTTGAAGCCTTCATATCAAAGCTCAACACCGACTTTGTTTTTGTAGGCACCTTGAAATCATACAATGTAGCTGCGTTGTTTGCAAGAGCAAGGTATTTATTATTCCCGGAAGCTGCAACCGATACGGCATTATTTGCTGTAGGTCTCAATAATGAGTTTCCTGAAAGCCGGCTTGCGTTACCGTTCTGAGCACCTTCCGCAAACTGCTCAAAATCCTCTTTAACGAGAGTTACAGCTTCCGCCGAGCTGTATGACTTAACAACAAGGTTGTCTATACTGCCCTTTTCGCCGCCGTCTGCCTGAAAACGCAGATGCGTACCGCTGTTGATCGCAAAATTGTTCAGGCTGCATGTTATCATGGTGTCAGGCTGACCTGTAAGCATCATATAACCTACTATATCAGCTGTCGTAGAACTTGTTTTTGTTATCACATAGCGTACATCCACCCATTTGCCATCGTAGCCTGTTATAGTATAGGAGCTGTTATTGAGCAGTCTTAACGCTGTGCTGCCGCCGTTGTTTACGGCAAGGTATTGGTTAGAGCTTGTTCTGATGATAAGACCCGCCTGCGAGCCGGAATAAAACTTCAATCTTGCGGACACGACTGTTATGTCATTGTCAAGTATTGAGTCGCTTACTAAAATATTATTAGCACCGTTGTTATACTTCACCGAAAGGTATTTATTTGTATATGTACCCATGGTCTCCGTCTCAAGTATTGCCGTATCCTCCGTTACATTAGAGCCGCTGGTAAAGAATTTTCCGCTGCCCTTTATATCGGATAAAACACTGACATTTTCAAAATCCAGATCAGCAGTCTTAGCCGATGCAGGCACGGCTGTCAGCATTCCCGCTGCACAAGCCAAAGCGGTTACCGCGCATAAAAGCTTTCCTTTCATTGTTACATTCCTCCTGAAATATTTATTTTTTTTGCAAAATGATCTTTTGCTTTGAGTAAATTGTACCACCGTTTCATTACATTTTAAAGATACACTTTGAAAGATGACATACAAATACCGCACATTATCGCAGCGGAACCAAAGCTCGATACACTTTTGTTCACCCTCCCGTTACGGCAATATTATAAATTGTATCCTATATCAGATATATAACCTTGACCGCATTTTACCGCAATGTTAGAATTAAATCATACCAATAAATTAAAAAGGGGGCAATTTATCATGAAGCTCAGTTTAACGCTTCTTGCTCACACCTCGGCAGTGTTTCTACTGATCGCATTTTTCAGCTCACCGGCTTATGCACAGGGCGGGAAAACAGTATATGTTTCGGAAACGGGCGATGCCTCCGCATCCGGCGAAAGCCTCGCGGCGCCCACCACACTTGATTCCGCATACAAAAGTATTTCAGAGATCGGTACGATAATAGCAACGGACAGCATCACTTATTCCGAGCCTCCGGCACACAGCGGTATGCTCACACTTAAGGGCTATGGCTCAGGTCTTACGCTGACGCTTGATACACCCATTAATCTTCGGGGTGATCTGACGCTCTCAGGCTTTAATATAGTAAGGAATAAGGATAATTACCACATATATGCCAATGGTCATTCTCTCACTATAACAGAGGATGTGACATCAAGCCAGAGGCTCATCGCCTTTGGCGGAACAAATGGCAAGGCATATACCGGCGATACGGATATCAGACTTCTCGGCGGCACATACGATTGGGTGTGCGGCGGAAGCAGCAATGCTCCTCTTATCGGCAATTCAAATATCGTGTTCGGCGGAAACGCAAACAAGGATGATACAATAGAATCAGGCTGCCGCGTCTACGGCGGCGGTAACTACGCAGGCGTAACCGGCAAAACGAGCGTTACTCTTGCGGGAAACGCCGTATGCGAGTATCTGTTCGGCGGCAGCCGCTCCTCCTCTCCCGTTGATACACCCAAAGAGATAAATATCAACATAACAGGCGGAAACGCAATGAATATATACGGCGGCACAGAAAACTACGCTCTTAACGGCTGTAATATAAATGTTGCCATGAAGGGCGGCACTGTGGAGGCCATATTCGGAGGCAGCATAGGCGCGGGGCTTACAGGTAATGTGAATATAGATCTTTTAGGCGGCAGGATATCGCGCCGGGTATATACAGGCTGCTATAACGAGGCAAGCATCTTTTTGAATTACAGCACAAGCCATCATGTGAGCGGAACAACAACGCTCAGGATCGCGCCCACTATCGCTGCGGGCAATATCGGCTACGGCAGCGACATCAACCGCGGACTATTTGCGGGCAGCAGGCACAGCAGCGCATTCGATGACGAGATCAACACCATAATCTTCCTGAACGGCTGCTATTCAGCGTATAAGAGCAAGATCATACACGCAAGCTTTGACAGCAAGGAGGATTACACTGTTGCTGCTACTGCCGGCGGCGAGGTGTTCGGCACAGAAAACGGCGGGATCATATATATAGTTCCGCAGTCCGGCAAATATGCTGCACTGAACGGCTCCGGCGAATATCAAAACACGACCGCAGCGCTGACGAATACCGGGACAACAGTAAACCTTGTGGAATTCCGTGACCGCGCGGCAGCGGACGGATCGGCTCTTAATACGATCATGTACGACTTAGACGCCGAGCTTTCCGCCGTAATATCGGCAGATGATTTCAGGAAGAGCATTTATGCCGTTAAACCGACAGATATTTCTCTCGCCGGCAACGATATTGTGAGCTATACCAACGCCAATGGAGATCCGGTTTATAAAAAAGGGTTTCTTGTGACCTTATCCGCAGATGCTCTTTCTGAGCTCAGTACCGTTAAGCTTATGGCGGACAGCAGCAGAGGGATATGGTCACTTAACGGAGTAGCGCCTGCACACGATAATTCGTCAATAGTCACATCCGGATCGGGTGATGTTATGTTGGGCATACAGATAAACAATATTCCCGACTTAGCAACAGCCGAAAGCCTTGAACTATATCTGAGCCGCGACAGAGTTGAGGAGGAACTGCAATGAAAAAATATGAACAGCCCAAGCTGATGATCATCTTTTTCCAAAATAATATTCACGCTGCAAATGACGCGGGAGCTTCTCTCGTACCAACGCTGAAGGAAGCCACTCTGTCTCAGCAGGTGATCACGAGAATATATTCAAAGGATTTTCAGGAGATCATTCTATTTAATTAAGGAGACTTTACTATGAACATCAGGGAAAGAGCGACAGATATTCTCTCGAAAATGACGCTTAAAGAAAAGATCGGTCAACTTAATCAGGAAGCGTTCATTGAAGATAAATATGAAGAAATAAAAGAAAAAGTCCGCCGCGGAGAACTTGGCTCACTTATTTTAGCCAATTCAGCAACCTCCGGGAACGATCCGCAGCAAAAAATATTCACCGACGCACTGAACGAACTGGAGCGCATAGCTTTAGAAGAAAGTCCTTCCGGCATTCCGCTTATTTACGGCAGAGACGCCATTCACGGGCACGAAACAGTTCTGCCCATCCCGCTTGCGCTTGCAGCGACCTTTGATCCTGAGCTTGTTTATAACGGCTACCGATGCGTTGCCCGCGAGGCGGCAAAGGACTGCGTTCACTGGACATTTACACCTATGCTTGACATATCGCGGGATCCACGCTGGGGAAGATGTGTTGAGAGTCCCGGCGAGGACCCATATCTTGGGGCTAAAATAGCACAGGCTGTGGTGAACGGGTTTCAGGATGAGAATATAGCAGCCTGTGCAAAGCACTATATAGGCTACGGAGCCGGCGAAGGCGGAAGAGATTATTATAACTGCGAGATAACAGACTATACCCTGCGAAATGTTTATCTGCGGCCGTTCAAGGCAGCCGTGGACGCCGACGCGGCAACGGTGATGAATTCATTTAACACCTTAGGCGGCACCTGCGCCTCATCAGGAAGCTATCTGATAAAAACGCTCCTCAAGCATGAACTGGATTTTAAAGGATTTGTTGTAAGTGACTGGTGGTCGGTAGCGCAGCTTATAAAGCAAAAGCTGGCGGAAAGCAAAAAAGACTGCGCCAGGATCGCTATCAATGCCGGCGTCGATATGGATATGGCGGACAGATGCTTTATAGATCACTTAGAGGAGCTTGTAAAGGATGGATCTGTCTCACAGGAAACCATTGATGATGCCGTACTGCGCGTGCTTTGCGTGAAGCTGAGATTTGGCTTGTTTGAAAACCCGTTCTCACGCCGCAAGGCTATGAATTACTCAGATCACGATTCTATTGCCGAGAACTGCTCAGACGAGGCACTTGTACTTTTAAAGAATAAAAACAATGTACTGCCTCTGTCAAAAAATGCAAAAACGGTCGTAACGGGCCCTATGGCATTTGAAAAGCGCTCACTTTTGGGAACATGGATACTCGGCGGCGATATGAGCCGCGTATCTTCCATTGCGGAGGAAATAAAAAAGGCAAACGAAAATGCCGTTCTTCCATCAAGCAAATATCTGTGGGATGACTGCTACTGGGATATTCCCGACTCGGACGCTGTTATAGTTCTTCTTGGTGAAAGCTATAAAATGACCGGCGAGGCAAATTCACTCTGCAACATTGATCTTCCCCGTGAACAGCT
>CAMNAT010000008.1 GCA_946531785.1 uncultured Oscillospiraceae bacterium | reverse complement strand
GCCCGCCGACAGATATCTTGCCGTTTATGAGCCAGATAAGATCAAGCGACTGCTTCGTATCATATTTGCTTCCAATTGAGCTGTTAACTAATGAGTTGCCTATAACAACGCCCGATTGTCCGGTCTTGATACCTGTAGTCGGGCGGAAATCAAAGCTTACATACATTTTTCCGCTTGTGACAGTTCTTTTTGTAAACTCAAATCCATTTCTGTTCATTGCTGTATCGGCAAAGCTGCCGTAATAACCGCTCTTATCATCATATTCTTTTCGTGTAAACCCATTTGCATTAGATAAGTTCGGAAGTTCAGCCGTTGCACTACTAATGGTTTTAGTATTATCTCCAAGCTTCAGCGGTGTTACATTCTCTTCAAAATCCTGCGAATAGATCACCATTTTTGCATCCTCGGCAGACTCCGCCGATGCCGGGATCGCCGGGATGACCGACGCGAGCATTACACCCGCTAACAATGCGGACAGTTTTTTAATTTTTCTCATTTTTTATGTACTCCCTTCTTTAAATAAATACTTAATTTTTTCATTATCAGTTTCACGGTGAGATCTCTCCGCTATCCCGATAACAGCTTTACCGTATACATTTCCTTCACTCCCTCCTTTGAATAAAGCATCTTATTATTTGATTTCTATTTGTTCGGTGATCGGCATTCCGTCTGCCTGCCACATTATCACACTTACATATGCCGTTCCTTCCGGCTTTTTTATTTCAAACTCCGGCGTGAAGCTGACTGTGCTGCGCATCGGTATATCTACGGACTTTACCTGCTTGTCCAGAAGCCTGTTGTCCGTGTCGTAATAGAGAAGATAGACAGCAGCGGACATATTCTTGTCATATGCATTGAAGATATCTGCGCTCACCTTAGCGGTGCCGCTAAGCTCCGAAAGAGCCTTTATCTCACTGCCGTTTACGGTAACGCTGTTCATTCTGCCCCTGAACTCGCCCTCAGCCGTTTTGAACGAAAGTATAAAGTCATCGCCAATAGCGTCGCCGTTTATGTTCATGACACCGTCCTTTACCGTCAGAGTATAGTCCGAGCTGCCGTAAAGCCCCGGAACGCTTATTGTATAAACGCGACCCGTTTCATCAAGACTGCCGGTATAGCTGACTGCTTCCCCTGTGCCTGAGTTTTTGAGGATAACAGTTTCCGGTGTCAGCGTATCGGGCTTCATCCTCTCGCCGAAGTTGATATTTATTGTTGTAACTGACGGATCGACCGAGCTTATATCGGACTGCTCCGTCCCGTCCGCAAGGAAAAATCCTATGGTCTCTTTGCTTACGGACGGTGCTTCATATACTCTCTGTATAAGGATATCATCAAGATTTACCGACCGGAATATACTGAGCTGGTCAAAGTTATTCACATTCGGCCAGTCCTGATACATATTCCCCGAGCCGGTGGAGCTGGTCGTATCGGTATTCTGCCTGAGCGGCAGAACCGCGCTGACATGCTTTCTGCCCTCCTCGGTATCTACGGTGATATCCACAGAGCGTGTATCAATATCCAACACCGCATCAAAGGTATACCATTTCTTTGCCGTCACAATACCGAGACGGCGGTTTGTATTTGCGTTCGACGAGCTGCCGTAGCGCAGCTCATAGCCGTTGCGCATAAGGAGAGAAAACGGATCGTTAAGATAACGGTTAACGGAGCCGTATTCGTGCCCGAAGCGTATATATGATGTTGAGAATATTCCTTCCTCAGCGTTATCATAACGCGCTACGCTGTCATACATAAATCTGAAATGTATCTTTACGCGTCCGTCGGTGATCGGCTCAAACTCATATCCGGCTCTGCCGCCGTCTCCGGTTATCTGCATATACCGGTTATCGCCGTCATCTACCAGCGTATATATACAGTTTGATGTATTGGAGGTAAAGCCCTTGTGCGCGGCGATCTCGTCTCCCTCATAGTCCTCATAAAAAATCGTCCTTGAATCGGTTGCGGTAAACCGGTATTCCGACGCTTCGGAAGGATCGTCACTGCCGCCTGCCGACGCTATACCGGCTTCAACAGATATGATATGCCTGATGCCCGGCTCAAGTGCCGCATCAAGGGCTATCTCATACGTCCTGCCGTCCTCAAGCAGCGTTCCCGATGCCGCTTCACCGTCTATCAGAACTCTGCCGTCAAGGCTGTCCGCCGCGACTGTGGTATTAAACACAATATCTATCGCCGTTGTAAGCTCGTTTGCCGAGGACGATACAACGCCATCCGCGTCCTTGAACTCTATCCTGCTCACACCGACTGTTCTTTTCAGCTTTTCTATGCGTATGTTATCCATATCCATCGCATACATTGTCGCAAGAGCTTTCAGATCCGTTTTTGACGGCCAGCCGTTAAATCGCTGATTATTGTCGGCACTGTCGTGAACAGGCATATCCTTCAGGCTTATGCTGCCGACCTCATTTCCGTCAGCATCGGTAACTGCAGCTTTAAGACTGCGGTTGTCGATATCAAGCTCCGCATCATAGGTGTACCAGGCATCATCCTCTATTGCGGCATTGCTGCCCTCCGGCGTTTTCATTATATTATTTGAGTTCAGCAGAACTCCGCCATGGCCTGTACCGGCATAAAGATACCTTGTGCCTGCCGCGTCCTTTTTGGCTGTAAGAAGTCCCAGCCAGTTATGCTGTGATTTATCGCTGTATTCGTTTCCGAGAACAACAAAGGTCGTAGCGCTCTCTTTTGCCCTGAAATCAAAATGTATTTTCACAAGTCCGCCGGACAGGGCGCTCTCCAAGCCAAAGCCCACACGATGTCCGGCTGTGTTTGTCTGATGAAATCTGCCTATACTGTTCCCATTTTCGGTCACTGCTTCAAACTTCGCCTTATCGCTGAGCTTTGACCAGCTTCCGTTTGAAAAATCATACACTGTTACCGCCGATGAGCTGAAATCCTGCGCAAAGATCATTCCCTGCGGTGTTTCCGGCACCTCGGTCTCCTCCGGCACCTCGGTCTCCTCCGGCTCCGGCGGCTCGGTTTCTTCCGGCTCTGACTCGTCGGGATATGTGACAAGTATGTTATCGAGATCTATATTATATATAGCCGCAATATTTTTAAACGGCGTGTTCTCTATCGGCCAGTTTTCCCATTCATTTGCGCCGCGGCGATTGATCGCGCCGCTGTAGCCGCCGAGCGTTTTACCCGTATCTCTGTTCTTGACCGTAAGGCTTATCGACGGTGTATCGAGATCAAGCGTCGCCTTACATGTGTACCAGATGTCCTCAGCATCAAAGCCAAGATATTTTCCGCCGAATGCCGCAGCTGTGCCGAGACGCCCCGCCGTAGATATCCTGCCGTCAGAATTGATCCAAAGGAGCGACAGCGTCTGCCTTGTCGGGCTTATACTGGAAACAGAAACAGAGTTGCCTATAACCACCGCGCCCTGTTGAGCCTTCCCGCCGGAAAAGACGGGATGAAAATCAATCGAAACACTTATCTTACCGTCCGTTATATCCTCGGCATCAAAGGCAAAGCCGTTACGCCACATCTGCGCGGCTCTGAAGCTGCCATAATGTCCGTCTGTACCCGAATATTCAGCGAGCGAGAACTGAGGTGTTCCGTTTCCTCCGAGATTTACAGGCGCAGCATCATCACCTTCAAAATCCTGTGAATATATGACTTCACCGCTGCGGTCGTTCCCCTCCGCAAGCACCGGGATATTTGCCGAGGATATTAAGAACGCTGTGCAAAGCATAAGAGATATTCCTTTAATATTCATCAGTCCCTGATCCTTTCATTGGTTATTTAGACACCGCGAACTTAGAAAATTCGCCTACGATATATGAAGGCTTGTACGATGTGGCAAGCGTGAACACTCCGCTTTTTGACTTCTTTGTTCCCGTTGCATTTGAGTTCATATCGTACCCCTCAGCAGCTTCTGCACCCAGATCAATATTTATAGTCTGGTTTCCATACTCCGTCCAGTAGATAAGAACATCCTTACCATCCTTTTCTCTTCTGAACCGGTATATATATGTTTTGTGTCCGCTGCTGTCGGCATCCGTTGAATATCGGTCAACAAGCTCTGCATTGCCTATAAGCTTGTTATATGCAGCCGCTGCTATCGCGCCGGGCCGCGCTGAATACGGAACAAGCTCATTTTCGTGGTTTATGAGCCCCCACCGCTGCTGCTCCGATTCGGCATTATCCCAAAGTATGCCGGGATAGTTGTTCTGGAAATGGAACTCATACACCGCCTCAACAGCCGGCTCCGCCTGCGCGATCGTCCACATCTGTATCGTCTGTGCAGCTGCCACATATTCGTTCGGCCATGTGCCGCCCTCGGGGTATGCTGCTATGCCCATTTCCGTTATCAATATCGGCATATCCTCATGTCCGTATGCTTTGAGTGAATTTTTATAGTTATTAATGGTTGTGATCAGGCTCTCGCCGCTGAACTTGCCTGACGCTTGATATGGATGGAAGCTGATCGCGTCCATATAATCACCGCCGCCGTAATACAGCACCAGGTTTGCAAAGCTGTAGCCGTTTCGGCTTGCTGCAACTCCTACCACCTTTGCATCGGGGTCGTTTGCCTTTATTACCTCGTATACCTTTTTAAGCAGCTCAGCATACTTCTTTGCTCCCGTGCGGTAATAGTTAAAGCCCTTGGTGTCCGGCTCGTTCCAAAGCTGATAATAGTCTATCCTCCCCTTATATGTCCGGCTTACCCAGTCAACATAGTTCAAGAATGCCTCTTCACTGCCTGGGAATCTGCTGTTATCCGGAAATGCATATACATTATCTGTATAGAGCATATTGCTGTAGTCAAGTATCCACAGCCTGCTCAGTCCGTTGTTCTCTGCATTTGTTATCCAGTCACGCTTGCCTGAGGGAGCAGTATATGATCCCTTAACCGTTTCCGCCTGATGCCACCTGATCTCATCGCGTATTCCCGAAAAGCCGGCGTCTCTTGCCATACTGAGGACCGTCGCCGGATCTCCCCAGCTTATGCCGTGATGCGAATTTGTCCTTATCGCACGATTAGGCGACTCGTCCGGATCAAGCTTATTCATTATAGAAAAATCATACTTTTCCGGCTCGTATGTCATCTCATACGCGTTTCCTGCAACACTGCCGTTCACCTCACGCGTTATCTCAAGATAATATGTGTCATATTCGGCTATATCCTCCGGAACCGGTACCTGATATGCCGCATCAGCTCTTGCGCCTATATCAAATCCGATGCTTCCGCCCTTTTTTATCAGAACTCCGTTATGCTTATACCAATTATATGTCAGACTTGCGCTAAGGTCATAGCTGGTATTGTTTTGTGCATTGATGTACAGCGTCTTGCTGTCGTCACCGTCAAATATGTTTCCGGCATGGTCTGATGTCACGCTGACCGACAGCGGATCATCCAAGCCGCGTTCATCGACTTCAACAGGCCATCTGCCATTTTCTTTCTCCACAAGCTCATATACCGACAAGCATTTGCAGGCGGTCATATCCCACAGCATTGCCTTTGCCTTGACTGCAGCATCGTCAACCGGAACACTGCCCGAAAGTCTCACTGTTTCATTATCATTAAGATTTTCCGAGCTCAATGCGACGGATAGCAAACGGTCATCAGTAGCATACTGAGCTATTATAAGCGTTTTGTTGCCCGCCTCACCGCCGCGTACCGTTACGGAGGCAGTTGCCGCCGTTTGTAAATCAGGATCATGCACCGTAAAAGTCAATGAATCGACCGTGTTTATTCTGATGTCATCCATATCGACCGTAAACATAGAAGCAAGCTTTTTGAAGCTTGTTTCATACGGCCAGTTTACATATCTTTCATCCTTGTTGTCATTTCCGTGCGCCCGCAGATTTCTTAGCCAGATGTTTCCGACCTCATTCCCGAGATCGTCACAGACCTTGACCTTTATACTTCTTGTTTCAAGATCTATCTCGGCATCATAGCTGTACCATTCGTTATCATTTATCACTGCCGCTGCGCCGTCTGCGTTCTTCAATGCGCACTCGCTTTTTATAAGATTGCCGCCGTAGCCGCATCCTGCATAAAGACCGCCGCTTTTATTTATATACAGCAAACCGAGCCAGTTGTACTCCCCGCTATTTGCCGTTTCGTCACCGATTATAACAAATCCGTCCTTGCCGGAGGTCCTTCGAAATCTGAAATGTGTTTTTATTACTCCATCCGAAAGTCCATCACTTATATTCATTCCGACACGGCGATAATCGTCATTGCTGTTTACCGATGCTGAATGGAATTTGCCGAATGAGTTTCCGTCCTCATTATATATCTGAAAAAGATTTGAGGCGACAGATGAATGCGCGCCGCCGGAAAAGTCATAAATTTCCGGAGCAGACTCAAAATCTTCATCAGCGTTTATATATACATTTTCAGGGCTAAAGCTCTTTTCCAAAACACCCGCGACCATACCGGCTGTACCTGATACCGGAGTGAGCTTTTCTATGTTCAGCGACAATTTATAGCCTCTGCCGGCAACAAGTCCGGTTACCGGAATTGAGTAAACCAAGCCGCCCTCCGACAGCACACCATCCGCAGCTGAGCCGTTTAATGTAAACGCACCCGGCTCAACCTCCGCCATTGCCTGTGTGAAGGTCACTTCGATCGCATTTGTATTTATGCTCGGCTTATCGGTTGCATTGCCGCCGGAATTGCGGTAGCTCACACTCTCTATCCCTACAACTCCCACGCCGCGTCTTATGTCTATATCATCAAGCTCGATATAAAACATTGCGGCAAAGGAGCTTATCTTACCGTTATACGGCCAGTCGGCATAGTTTGACTTGTTTGCAGTCATACCGCTGAATGATATACCGCCTATTTCATTGTTTTCATCATCTGTGACAGTCACGGTTATACTCCTGCTGTCAAGATCAACGACTGCTTCATAATTATACCATTTATCTGCCATCACAACAGCCGTACCGCCCGACGGTGAGTATAGTCTGCATGATTCTCTTGCAGCAGCAGCGGAATTTGTATAGCAGCTGCCGGTATACAGAGTTCCGTCAGTTTCAATATATAAGAGAGACAACCAATCATACAAATGGCTTCTTTCAGGCTCATCACCGAGTACCACAAAGCCTCGCCTTACACCTGCGCCGTCCGCTTTGGTGCGGAATCTGAAGCGAACATCAAGAATGCCCTCGGTTATGCCCGTTTCGCTCAGGGCAAAGCCCTGACGGCGATATTCGTCACTGCCCGTTACGGTCTCATGGAATACTGCATACGAGTTACCGTCAGCCGTTACAGTCTTATATTGCTTTGCATTTGCGACCTTTGTCCACAACCCGTTTGAAAAATCATACGCTTCAGCTGTATCTGTTTCAAAATCCTGCTCATAGATCACGCCGTCATCGGTCATTGCAAAGGCAGGTATAGCAGAAATAAAGGAAGTCAACATCACTGCCGTTACAATCATACATATTCTTTTGATAGTTTTTATCTTCATATGATATTGACTCTCCTTATAATTTTATTTGTTTCCCATAAGATGAAGTCTGCAAAAGCCCGGGTACGCCTTATCATGAGCTATGCCCTCGCAGAACTCCATATAATATCTGCCGTCACCGTCATTATCGTTTGCCAGTAAGCCCATGCGGAGATCATCACCCTCTTTTACCGGTCTGTTCTCTCCAAGTATTTCCTTCCACGGAACAGCGGCACGGTATATCCACTTGCTGCCGTATTTTTCGAAGCTAAGCTCTCCGTCTATAAAGCAATATGTACTCAGATCGCTGAACTGAGCGGAGTTTCGGTATATCTTGTTTGTACCGTCAGGCGCATGATACATGGTTATATCCGTATATGTATACTCCTCACCCTTATCCGCACTCATGGTCTTTACAAGCTCCTCATTCGCTATACCGATCTGGATACCGTCACCCTGCCAGCTGTATTCGCCGTCATAAGGGTTATAGAAGGTATCGTCGGATACCTCGGCAACAAGATACAGATTTGTCTCGTCCCACATCATTTTTGCCGTAACGGAAACATCCTTCGGACCTTCCCATACAGCGTATTTATGTGCGCCTATATAGTCATCTGCCTTGAACCAGCTTCCGCCGCTCCAATCATCTCTGCTATACTTTCCGTGTATGGGCGGCGGAGTTTTTGCATAAGCACATTCAGGATGAGGAATGAGCTTTATCGTTTTTTCCTCCTCCTGCATCCCGTCAAATGAGTATTCAAGCGGCAGCTCCATTATATATTCCGTTTTTGATATCGGCATATTATATTGGAGCGTTGTGCTCTGCCCCGGCTTGAGTGCCACAAGCGTCCTTTTCTGCTTCTCGCCGCCTATAGCGGAAAGATCGACTATCATGCTGCCTGTCAGGTCACATGTCTTTGTTGTATTGCCGACAGTGAGATTAAGCGTCTGACGCATTTGTGCTGTTTCGTTATATGGTGTAACAAAAGCGGTTATATTTATCTCGGAACTGTTTCGTATCACATGGTATTTCCCATAATAGACCATATTGCCGTCATTGTCATACAGCTTTACGGTCATGCCTTCCTCATCATCCATATTTTTTCCGGCAATAACCGAAAGCTTTCCTTCACCATTGGTTATACCCTCATTTGAGCTGATCTCAAGGGCATCGTCAGCCGTTACATCAGCTCTGAGTGTTCTTCCTGCGAAATCGCTGTAGCTTATATCAATAGTATCGTTATAGTATGCCGCTGCGCGTCCGCCGTTCGTCATGATAACAGGCTCGGTGATCTCAAAATCCGAAAAATCTCCTACAAGATATGTAGGTTCATAGGATGTTGTTAATGTGAACACACCGTTGGTCGCGTTCAGCTGTCCTTCCGAATTGGAATAAAGATCAAATGACTCTGCATGGTCTGTACCGAGCTTTATGCCAAGCGTCTCACTTCCGTACTCTGTCCAGTAGACCAAGACATCCTTGCCGTCCGACTCGCGCTTTAAGTGATACACATATGTCTCGTGACCTTCATCATCAACTGTATTTATGTATTTATTTTTCATTTCCGCATTACATACAAGCTTGTTGAATGCGGCTGCTGCTATCCCTGCCGGGCGTGCCGAATACGGTACGCGCTCGTTTTCGTGGTTGATAAAGCCCCATCTGTTCTCCTGGCTTGCCGCATTCTCCCAAAGAGTTGCCGGGATCGGATTTATAAAATGAAACGCATAGAGCGCATCAACAAGCTGTTCCGCCTCGGTAATTGTCCAAAGCTGGATATTCTGCGCCGCAGCACCGTATTCATCCGGCCAAAGTCCGCCTTCCGGATATGCCGCAATACCCATCTCCGTTACATAAAGGGGCATATCCGGCTTCCCGACAGATGCAAATGCATCATGCATCTCCTGCACCTTTTCCTTGAACACTGCGCCGCTGAACTTACCCGAAAACTGGTACGGGTGGAAGCTCGCCGCATCCATATAGTCCGCCGCACCGCATGCAACAGCATCGCGAACATAGTTTATTCCATACCGGCTTACGCCGAAACCAACGACCTCTCCGTTGGGATCATTCTTTTTTACAACGTCATGCACCTTTTTAAGCATTTTTGTGTATTGCTCCGCACTTGAACGATGAAAGTTGAAGCCCTTTACATCAGGCTCGTTCCAGAGCTGATAATACTCTATCTCACCTTTAAAGGTCTTGCTTATCCAATCAACATAGTTCAAAAATGCCGCTTCCGAGCCGGGAAATAGACTGTCATCCGGAAATGCTTTTATATTGTCTTCATATAACAGATTTCCATAATCCAGTATCCACATACGGTCAAGGTCATACTGCTTTGCCTTGGGCACCCAATCTCTCGCAGGCTCAGGATATGTATATCCGCCCTTTCTCTTCTCCGCTACCTCCCAGCGCAGCTCATCGCGTATACCGGACAACCCCGCCTCCCGAGTTAGCTTCAATGCAATATCAGGATCTCCGTATTTAGAGCCTATATGTGAATTTGTCTTTATTATCCTGTTTGATGCTTCTCCTTCATTCTGCTTGTTCATTATTGAGAAATCATACTGAACAGGCTCCACAGTTTTATTATATTCCTTACCTTCAATATTACCGTGTACATTAACCGATACTTCGATATCGTAGGTTCCGTATCGGGTAATATTATCAGGCACCTTTATTGCCTCAGTCTGTTTTGTCTCAAATCCGCCAAGATCAAATTCCAGCTTACCCTCGCCGCCGAGATCATTGCCGCTGTGAGTCAAAAACCTATACGAAAGCTCACAGTCTATCGGATACTTCATTATGTTTTTTATAACCGGAATAAGCTCCTTTTCATCGTCAGCCCTGAAAATATTACCCACATTAGCCGAGGTGACATTGAGGATTATCGGATCATATGGCAGGCTTTTCTCGATTTTTACCGATTTAATAAGCACCGGATCCGGAGTAAAGCCGCCGTATCTCCGAGCATACGAGGATATCATGAGATCCGATTTCTGAGCGTTATTGTTGTTTAAGAGACACTGATCGAGATAAAAGGTGTGCTCCTTCCATGTCTTTGTGTCTTGCATTACAGCTCTGTCAGCCTCCCGCCACACATCGCTCTTGGGATCGGTCTCTTCATCCTCATAACGGATGGTGAACCAGCCCTTTCCCTCGTCATAATATCTGACTGTCACCGCATAGCTGCCGTTTTCAAATGACGGGAACAGGTCATCGTTTATATCAATATCAGCATATACTGCGCTTCCGCCGCGCAGCTTCAAAACACTCGCTCCGTCTCTTTCTTCATATATCGGGCTGCCTTCGGAAAATAACAGATCTTCTATGTTTATATTCACTCCGCCGCCGCCAAAGAATATCTGCGCATAATCCTCCTCCGCATAGGATACCTGCGGCACAAGCGCCGCGCACAGCGACACAAGGGTAATAAGCGCAGTTTTTCGCTTCATAAACGATCACCCCTTTATTCCGCTCATGTTCATTCCGCCCATTATCTGCTTTGAAAACAGTGCATAGAACAGTCCCGGAGGTATAATGGAAAACATGATCACAAGCATGATCTCCGGCATTGTTATGCTCATGCTGCCGGAGGATATCTGGTACAACAGGATAGACACAGTTTCCCTTTCCGTTGAGCCAAGGATCAGATACGGCCACATAAAGTTTTTCCATGAATATATAACACAGAATATTGTTTCAACAACTATTATAGGCTTTGAAAGCGGAAGAATGATTTTGAAAAATATCTTGATGTTTGAGCATCCGTCTATACGCGCCGCCTCGAGATAATCCATGGGTATACCGTTAAAAAAGCTCCGGAACAGCATTATTGTAAATGCATTGCAGCCTGCCTGCATCCATAACGGAAGAAATGAGCCCGTAAGATTTATATGCAGGATAGGCATATTCACAAATGTCATATACAAAGGTACCATGCTGACAGACGGCAAAAGCATCGTCCCAAACACGATCGTTTCCAAGACTGCCGAGCCCTTTGGACGGATCCTTGAGAGAACATAGCCCGCAAGTCCGTTTATTACAAGGTCAAATATAAGCGCGCCGCAGATCTCCATAAGCGTATTACCAAAATATTTGAAGAAGTTTACCTTTACCCAAATATTTTTTACCGGCTCAAGGCTGAAACCGGACGGTAAAAGCTGCGGCGGAATACTGTACATTTCCGCAGGAGTTTTGAACCCTGACAGAACGATCCATAATATAGGAAGCAGGCAGGCAAGACTGACTATTATAAGCAGTGCCATCATTATTCCGTATATTATACGGTATCTGAACTGCTTCAGTTCCATGAAATTGAGAAGCCCGTTTGTTTTATCTGAAAATGTTTTCATGCCAAGCTCCTCCTATTCGCTGAATTTCCGATCAAGCTTAAAGTATATGAATGTCAGCCCGATAAGGAACAGGAACGATACAACGCCCAAAGCCATCGACTTATCAAACTGCCCATACTGGAAAGCATAGAAGTAATTTGTAAGTCCCAATGACATAGATGCACCGTTTGGTCCTCCTCCGGTCATGACCAGCGGCTGCTCGGTTATCTGGAACACTCCGATTATCTGTCTTATCGCCATAAGCAGTATTATACCGCGCATATGCGGAAGAAGAATATGCCAGAAGCGTTTCCAAAAGCCGGCTCCGTCTATACGCGCTGCCTCATACAGATTCTGATCCACGCTTTGCAGTGCTGCAAGATACATAATAAGCGTACTGCCGAAGCCCTGCCATGTCGCTGCTACGATTATAAGCGGTATTGTCAGCGTCTTATTGCTGAGCCAGTCTGCCGGACCTATACCCACAAAATAGAGCAAGGCATTGATAAGTCCTCCCTCTCCGTCCATATACAGCAGCTTCCATATAAGGCAGGTCGCCACAGTCGGGACGATAACCGGAAGATATAAAGCAAACTTGAAAAAGCCCTTGCCTACTACCATTTCATTTATCATTACCGCACAAAAAAACGGTATAGGCATGCCGATTATCAAAGACCAGAACACATATTTTACAGTGTTAAACACCGTCTGCAAAAAAGCCGTGTCCGTAATTACATCCTTAAAATTCTGCAAGCCTACAAACTCGACAGCCTTCATTCCCTGCAGACGAAACAGCGAGTAGTAGAATGCCATGCCCACCGGCCGCCACACGATCAGAAACAGCAGTAACACCGACGGTAGTATAAGTGCCCAGCCGGATAGATTGTTCCTGAAACGAGTCGAGCGTGATCTCTTATGTTTTTTTGCTTCCAAAGCCTTCATCCTTCATTCTCCATTCAGCAATATGATCTGCTAAGTTGTAAGTGTTTTCTGCGGCGGATCTCTCCGCCGCAGAAGCCTATTATTTCATTTTGTCAAGGTGATTTGCCTGGAAATCACTCTGCGCCTTCTTGCTTAGCGCAGCGATATCCACATTCTTGTTTGTAAGTATTTCCTGAACAACACTGTCAAGAACCGAGTACAGCTCTTGCGCACATACCGGAGGCTCTGTGCGAAGCGTGATACCCTCCTGATTATAATTTGCAAAATCCTTCATATCTACATTTGCATACGGAGCTGCGATCTCTTTGATCTTCTCTGCGCGGTCTTTATTTGTCCATATGCTGAATAATTCTTGTGGGAATACAAAATTGCCCTCATTTGCATATATCTCACAGTTATCACGATATGTCTCTTCATTGAGCTGCGGGCCAAAGCCTGTAAATTCTATCCATTTAAATGCTGCGTCTATCTGCTCCTCAGTCAGATCCGGCGAGAATACGAACAGGCTGCCTCCGAGCTGCGCATATCTTCCTCCGGGACCTGCCGGCATCTTAGACATCGCCAAGTTCTCCGGCTTCATACCGCACTTCTGTGCCAAGCTGCTGCACCAATCGCTGTTTCCGAATATCATAGCTGTCTGATCACTGCCTAAAAGCTGCTGCATGTCCTTTGCGCTTATGACCTTATTATCCGGCAGTACTCCCTTGTTCCAGTTAAGATCATATATCCATTCGAGAGCCTTATGAAATTCCGGAGTATCAAATGTTGCTTTCCATTTTCCGTCTTCGCCCTGCTTTTCAAATTCCACCCCATAATTCCATGCGATATTTAATAATATCCATCCGCCATGGTTGCTGGTTGTCGGCAAGGTCATGCCGGAAACGCCTGTTTTTTCCTTTATCTGAACAGCAAAATCAGCCATTTCATCAAAGGTTTCAGGTACCTTTACTGTTCCGTCTGCATTAACAAGACCCGCTTTTTCAAAAAGCTTCTTGTTTATCATGATCCCCTGCATATATGCCGATCTCGGCACTGTGTACATCTTCCCGTTTTCATCCTTGCACATTGCCACGATATCAGGATTTATTGCCTCCGCTATTCCTGCTTTCTTTGCTGCCTCGGTTATATCAGCTGCATAACCGTTCTTTGCAACTGATTTTACCTCTGTAAACGGCAGGTTTTGCAGCAAATCAGGCAATTGACCCGCAGCCGCCTTCGCTATAAAGGTTTTTACCTCATATCCATATGTATTAGGTACGATAGCTATATCGGGATTCTGCTCCTCAAACTTCTTTTTCCAGTTTTCACTTTTTTCAAGACTTTCCGGTCTTGTTGCATCAGGCCAGTTACCTACCTCCAAGGTGATCTTTCCATCGGCATTGCGGCCGCTGTTTGTTGCTGTTCCGCATCCGGCTGCCATTGATATGCCCAACACCGCAGCCATTATTAACGCTAATCTTTTTTTCATTGCAAAACCTCCTGAGTTTATTCTTCAAAATCATTCCACGGTACATTGACTGTAATATCGTCTTTTATTAAGCTGTATATATGTACGAGAAGCGGGAACTGCTCCAGATCCTCACCCTGCTTCTTCAGCGCCTCTATAACCACCTTGGTTATAGCGACAGATTCCAAGGTAACACCGCGCAGCTCCTCTGCCGCCTGCTTATATGTCAGTCCTCTGCCCAGAAGCGTACCTATTTTCCGCGTTCTTCCACCGAACACTGTCACATAAAGATCGCCTGTACCGTAAATTATCTGCTCCGCATTTCCGCCGGATATTTTCAGAAGTCTTCTTATTTCCCTTGCGCTCTGAGTAAACAGCCCGGCTTCGGGATTATAATCCTCTTTGCAGCCAATACCGTTCGCTGACTCCGTTATGCCTATAGCAAGAGAAACTCCCAGCGCATACGCATTTTTCATTGCTACCGCCATTTCCAGTCCCATCACATCTGTCGTAAGATTTATGTGATAATAGTCTGTAGAAAGCATTGATTTTATCTTCTTAAGAATTTCTATACTATGACCGCAAAACGCTACCACCGTATCTTTGCGGTCGGCAAGCTCAAAGCTTATGCACGGTCCGCCAACAGCATTAAGAGATAATCCTTCACATCCCGGCATCTTCGCAAGATAATCCGGGAACGCTACAAATTCACCCTCATCATTTGCGTGAAGCCCCTTGGTAACAGAAAGAACCGGCAACGACTTTGGTATTTCAGGCAGGACATTCTTGCCAAACCAATCCACACCAAAGCTACTTACTCCGCCTATAAGCAGATCACAATCTTTTATAGCTTCTTCAAGCTCCTCTATCTGATAGCATTTTATCCCCTGCGGCAGCTGTCTCTTAAGAGTAATATGATAACCGGTTTCCTTGGCATGCTCTATTATCTCTCTGTCAAGCGGTGTACCGACAAGCCTTACCTCGTGCCCGTTATCAGAAGCAGGATAACTCATCGCCGAGCCCATCATTCCTGCGCCTACAATTGTGATTACACCCATTTTTCATCGCTCCAATCCTTATGAAATATCCTCTTCTTAGTTGCATTTGAGCTTTAAGTAATACTCGCAATAAAACCACAGAAGAAATCCAAAAAAAAATTTCTTTATAACAACTTGACAAAATCATCTATTTTTTGTAATATATATTTAGGGATTTTGTCTGTTTATATTATAATAGCACAATGTATGTCATTTTGTCAACAATAATCATCATAATGATATACAACTTGATAAATGTTCAATATTGTTCAAGTTTTGATTGAGATTAGTACAGTTTAGGAGCAAGAAAATGATAAAAAATGAACGTTTGGATAAAATTATAGAAATACTGGAAAAAGAAAACTACAGCACTGTTGATCATCTTGCAAAGCTGCTGTTCGTTGCTCCGGTAACCATTCGCCGAGATCTGAAAAAGCTGGAGCAAAACGGACTGGTAAATACATGCTACGGCGGTGTTTCGCTGATGCATGATCCCAACAAGGAAACTCCGTGGATCACCCGAAAAAAATTCAATAATGTTATAAAAAAACAGCTCGCAAAAAAAGCCGCCGGGCTTATCCCCAGCGGAAGTACTGTTTTTTTGGATGCTTCCTCAACTGTTTCATACATTTTAGAATGTCTTGAACCTGAAAAAAACATAACTATAATCACAAATGGAATGCAAGCGCTTTCCCTCGCTACTCAAAAACATATAAAAGCTTACAGCACCGGCGGAAAGGTAGTTGATAATTCCTTTGCCCTCACCGGCGCTATAGCTATGAGAGCTGTACAGTCAATGTACGCCAATCTGATGTTTTTCTCATCTAACGGAATATCACAGGACGGACATATAACAGACCAATCCGAGTCGGAAACAGAGCTTCGCAAAGTGATGCTTGCAAATTCCGATAAAAGGTATTTCTTATGTGACAGCTCAAAGCTCGGCAAATCATTTCTCTTCCATGTATGCCATGCGTCCGAGCTTGATGATGTCATTTGCGATCAACCGTTCTCGTTTTCAAGCCCGATCTAACATAAAAATTAAATGATATACATACTACGGAATTTTGATGGCGGTATATTATTGTATTTTTTAAAAACATTACAAAAGTAATATGCATTATCAAAGCCACATTCCTGTGCGATCTCTGCTATACTGAGATCTGTACGGCAAAGCAGTGTTTCCGCTCTCCTTAATCGCATATTGTTCAGGTATTTCATCGGCGATACTCCTGTAGCTTTATTAAAATGCAGGGTCAAGCCGGGCACCGAAACACCTGAAGCCCATGCTGCATCGCGGATACTGATTTTTTCTTTAATGTGAGCCTCAAAAAATTTTTCAGCAAGCATTACAATATCGTCGGAGCATCTTACTTCCAAAAGACGCTCCGTTTCGATCTGTGCAAAAATATCGTATATATAATGCTGTTTCAGCCTGTCATTTTCAAGCTCACAGACTTTGACCAGATATTCAAAGCTTGATAATAATCGCATTTTATTTTCAATATATATTTTTCCAAACGGCAAAGTCTGACGAACCGCATTTTCAAAGCGAAGATAATAGAAAGTCATCGGGGTCAGCATCTCCCTTTCAAAAAATATATTATCCGGGAAACATATAAGCTCGTTTTTACCCACCCTTCCGCTTTTATCTTCCATCTTGTAGCTCATCTCGCCGTTTAATATAAAAAAGAGAGCGTTCCTTGGCTGAAATCCGGATCGCATCATAAAATCGTTTTTTGAAACACATCTACAGTCAATAACCTCAAGCATTTGATCACCTTTTATAATATTTTATATTTTTATTATAATATTTTGCATTGATAATGTCAATTAAATTTTGTATTATTATAAAAAAATATATTTAAGGGGTCGTTAGCATGAATAATATATCACTTCCTGTAACAAAGTCATTTAACTGTGATGTACTCGTCTTAGGCGGCGGTTGCGCCGGCTTTTCAGCAGCGGTTTGCGCTGCCAGGCACGGAGCTGAAGTTATCCTTGCCGATATAAATGGATTTCTTGGCGGCACAGCCACCGCCGGTCTTGTCGGACCGTTTATGACATCCTTTGACACCGAAGGAAAAACTCAGCTTATCCGCGGTTTTTTTGATGAATTCGTAAAAAGGATGGAAGGCAATGGCGGTGCTATCCATCCGAGTAAAATGGATTTCGGTAATTCATATACAGCCTACAGGACTGCCGGACACCGGAACTGCTCTGTCTTTGACAGCGAGGCATATAAGGCACTGGCAGAAGAAATATGCATAGAGAATAACATCAAGCTCATGTATCATATGATGTTTATAAAGACCGATACTGAAAACAGTCGTATCACCTCCGCATATTTTGCAACAAAAGACGGCATCTATAAAATAACCGCAAAAATCTTTATCGACTGCTCGGGAGATGCCGATATGGCATACGCCGCTGGTGTACCCATGCAAAACAGCACTGAAACCCAATCCTCTTCCCTGTTTTTCACAGTTGGCGGCGTCGACAAAGCAGCCATGGATAAACACATGCTTGAAGCACATAATATGGAAGAAAAATTCTATATGAAGGAGATAATAACCGAGAGAGAGCAAGGCCGTTTCCCTATCTCAAGAGCTAAAATAGCTCTTTATGAAAGCACTGACGGCTCATGGCGTGTAAACATGTCACAGCTTGACAATGTTGACAGCACAAAGCCAGAGGAAGTAACATCCGCTGAAATCGCGGGAAGAAAGCAAATAAAATACATAATGGATTTTCTGAAAAACAATGTCGCAGGCTGCGAAAGAATTACCCTTATTCAAAGCGCACCTGCCCTTGGTGTAAGAGAATCACGAAGAATTGTCGGGGAATATATCCTTACCCTTGAAGATATTTCAGTCGGAAAAAGATTTGAGGATTCTGTGTTTTGCTGCTCAAATTCTATAGACATACACAAAAAGGGTGGAGTTGATTATATACCAACAAAGCTTAAAGGAGCTTATTATATTCCCTATCGCTCTCTGCTTGCTAAAAGCATTGATAATCTTCTTGTTGCCGGACGATGTATTTCTGCCGACAGGACGGTAATGGCTGCAATAAGAGTTATGCCTCCATGCTTTGCTATGGGACAAGCAGCCGGAACCGCCGCAGCTTTATCACTCAACAGTGAAGCATGCCCCAAAAACATAAGTGTTGCGGAGCTTACAGACGCATTGATCGCTGGCGGAGTATATTTGCCATAAAGCATTCAAATAATCAAGGTTCAAATAATCAAATTGTTTTTCAGCAAAAAAATTATTGACAACCGTATAACAATGTGATATAATGCAACTGATACAGAGATTTGGAGACGTATCAAAATAAACTTATGTTTGTTTTGATGCGTCTTTTTGTTTTA
>CAMNAT010000007.1 GCA_946531785.1 uncultured Oscillospiraceae bacterium | reverse complement strand
AAGCAGAGGTAAACAGAAATAGGAGGAAATATGTATAAACCGGGTATCTATGAGCATTACAAGGGAAACCGATATGAGCTTATCGGCGTAGCAAACCATTCCGAGACACTGGAGAAAATGGTCGTATACAGAGACTTATACGGAGAAAATGAGCTGTGGGTGCGTCCTGCCGGAATGTGGGATGAGACCGTTATCTCGGACGGCAGACCGGTAAAGCGTTTCAGATATATCTGTCCGACGGACGAGTATAAATAATAAGCACAAGAGATGCGGCAGCTGCCACATCTCTTGTGGTTTATATGGAGTTATTTCTTATATGCTCCGTACCATGTGTTGTTTACTGTTCTGCCGACGAGCTTTTCGCTGTCTGTGTAGCTCACTGAGCCGGTATAGGTCGAGTAGCTGCTGCCGGAGGTCATTTCCGGACAGGTTACATACAGAAGCCCTCTTGAAAGTGTTATTTCGGGGATTATGCCGATATAGCCGCTTGCTGCCTTTACATTTATCGTGCTGCCGGCTGTGAGGCTTGTGGTGGTTGACATATACCCTTGTCCCGATACGGTCGGGTTATCCTGCATATCCGTTGTGCCGAAGCCTATGAGCGTACCGCCTGTCACCCTGAAATATGAGCCGGACGCGTCGCCCTTATCGAATACGCCGTTGCCGCCCGATGTCGTGCCCGCTACTACTACCACGCCGCCGCTCATGAGGGCGCTGCCGTTACTGTCAAGTCCGTCACCCTGTGCGCGGAGGTAGAGCTTTCCGCCCTTGATGTAGAGCATACCGTAGGATGAGGTGTCATCGCCGCCCCAGCCGGGTCCCTGATTGCCGCCGCCGGGGTTTCCGGGACCGCCGCCCGGGTTCCAGCCGCCGGGACCTGCCGCGATCTGCAGTTCATTCGTGCTTGCTGTCGTCGTGCCGTGATATGTGCCGTTTTCCTCGTAGTCACCTGCTGCGTTCACTCCGTCGTCGGTGGAATAGAGAGTGGTCGTGCCGCTGAGGTATTCTATTACTGAGCCTTCAAGTCCCTCATATGAGGTCGAGATGTTCATGGTATAGTCATCATCCGCGCCGCCATCGGTGCCCATTGTGAGCCGGTAATCGGCATGCACGCCGTCATCCTTTGTGGCGATCTCAAATGTGCCGCCTGTTATAGCTACGGTATAATTTGAGTGGATGGCGTCATCATAGCTGTCTATATCGAATGTGCCGCCTGTGATGCTTATTGCGTTCACCGCCTTTATGCCCTTGCAGCTTTCCTCTGTTGAAGTCTTGCCCGATGCGCCGCCGTTTGTGGTTATATTGAACTTGCCGCCGGATATGTTGATGTTGCCGCTTGAATATAAGGTCTCATCATCATTTGAAACACCGGACTGTATGCCGTCCATCGACTTTGAGCCGTCCTTTGCAATGACAGTTATATCACCGTCAGTTACATTGATATATCCCGCCGCCTTTATGGCATCCTCCTTGCTGGTTACATTGATCGTGCCGCCGTTTATCTGGATATAGCCCTCGATAGTTGATGTTGTAGTTGCGGTATCATCTGTGTAATACCACGCATCAGCCTCCATGGTGTTCGCCTTTATGCCCTCTGTGCCGGAGACTATAGTTATTGTAGGTGAATTCGCGGCAATGAAGCCGTAATCCGCCTGTATTCCGTCTTCACCTGAGGTTATGTTTATCGTGCCGCCGTTTACGGTTATCGTGCCCTTGGGCTGGTAGCTGCTGTCGGTGTCAAGCTCCAGCGTGTCACTGTCTATCGCATCGGTCTTTATGCCGTCACCTGTTGAGGTAACGGTAATATTGCCCGCCTTCTTGGTGAACTTGATGCTTTCATCGCCCTTTATGCCGTTGTTTCCGGCATTGACCTCGATATCGCCCGTGCCGATCTCCAGATCAGCCTTGCAGCGGATGCCGTTGCCGTAGGTGGATTTTGCGATTATTTTTGTACTGCTGTCCGCTCCCTTTATTGTGAGGTCGTTCTTTGAATATATGCCGACACCGTTATCCGCCTCGCCTGTAGCTGCGTCTGTATAGGTGTATGTGCTTATAAATGAGCTTGTGCTGCCGGACACATTTGCAAGCGTAACGCTGCCCTTTGTCGCGTCGAGCGCGTTGCCTGTAGACGATGTTACGGAAACATTATCGAGGTTCAGCACTATCTCGCTTGATTTGTCCGATGCCGCGACTATTATCTGACCGTCGTTGAGCGTGCCTTCTATATTATATACATAAGCTGCCGCTGCGCTGTCGTATGCCGCCGCATTATCCGTAAGCGTTACTGTCGTGCCGCTTACCGTTGCGCCCGTGATCCCCGTCGCGTCTATCGAATCACCACTGAGATGGATGATCCCGTCGCCCTCTTGCTGCTCCTCGCCGGAGCTGCTTTCCTTGGTCGTTATCGTGACATTAACATCTCCCGTGATCTTGGTTATACGGTAGGAGGTGCTGTCGATCTGCTTCAGATTTTTATAGTTCGCGTCCGCTGAAACGGACTCTATCTCATAGCCATCATCAAGCACAACAACAAAGTTCACCTGACCGTTGCCGTCTGTGAGGATATCTCCGGTCGAGCCGTCGCGCGCATATGCTGATGAGGCGTTTTCGCTACCGATGCCCGTTGTGTCCTGAGTGTCATAGACGGTGACCGATGAGTGCTCGTCTGTGTCAAAGGTCACCACATAGCCTTCCGCTGCCGCCTCGGTAGCCTGTTCTGTCGCGGCTTCGGTAGCTTCCGATGTTGCGGTGTACATTTTTGCCGCCGGTTTCATATCCTCGTCCCATACCATGAGCTTGAACGACTGCCCGTCCGAGAAGGTGAGGCCGTCAAATGTCAGCGTGTCTGTTTCCGTGATGTCTATTGTGTTTAAGCCGGAAAGTGTGCCGTCTGCGTTATACACCGCAGCATATGCGGTATATGTGCCGTTTTCGCAAACGGTGAGTGATGCGCTGTTTATGGTGTCGTTTTCAATAGCAACACTGTCTATCACCACTCTGTCCGCAGCATCCGATGCCGATACGGTGAGCGAAACGGCTGTCTGCGATACCATTGCTAATGAGGTGAACATTGCCAAAAGCTTCCTTTTTGTCATAAAATTCAGTCCCTTCCGTTTATTTATTTTTCATCATGACGGCATTTTAGCAAAGATTTCTTAAAAGAATCTTAAAAAGGTTAAAAACTTATTAAAATTTTTTTAATTTTTTTTCAAAAACCTATAGATTTTTTCAACTATATCATGTATAATGTATTATGTATGATAAAAAAGGCACATTATGTAGTGTGACCATTTAGAATTGGAGATAAAAAATGGATGATATATTGCGTATACTCGACAAGGAGCAGGGCGTAGTTGACATAAACAAGATTTCAAGGATGCTCGGCTTGTCTGAGGAAGAGGTATCTGAGAAGATAAAGTCCCTTGAGGCGGATCATATAATTACCGGCTATAAAACGATAGTGAACTGGGATAAGACCGACCGCGAGGTCGTGCGCGCGCTCATAGATCTGCGCGTAACTCCGCAGCGCGGTGAGGGCTTCGACAAGGTGGCGGAGCGGATATATAAGTATCCGCAGGTTCGCGCGCTTTACCTGATGTCGGGCGCATATGACCTGTCGGTAGTGATTGAGGGCAAGACGATGAAGGAGGTCGCCCTGTTTGTCGCGCAGAAGCTTGCGCCGATGGAGTCGGTGGTTTCCACCGCGACCCACTTTGTACTTAAAAAGTACAAGGAGGAGGGCATCATCTTTGAGGATGATGAAAAAGATACAAGACAGGTGATCACGCTATGAATTACGAAAATCTGATAAACCCTACCGTCGATCAGCTCGCGCCGTCGGGGATAAGAAAGTTTTTTGATGTTGTCGCGACCATGAAGGACGCGATATCATTGGGCGTCGGCGAGCCGGACTTTGTAACGCCGTGGGCGATACGCGAGGCGGGCATATACAGCCTTGAGAGCGGCAAGACCTACTATACCGCAAACAGCGGACTCATGGAGCTGCGCGAGGAGATAGTTAATTATAATATGAGGAAATACAATGTCACCTACGATCCGAAGTCACAGGTGCTGATATCTGTCGGCGGATCGGAGGCGATAGACGCTATGATAAGGGCTGTGGTGTGCCCCGGTGATGAGGTCATCATCCCCGAGCCGTGCTTTGTCTGCTACAAGCCGCTTACGATCATGGCGGGCGGAGTTCCCGTAACGCTGGAAACGAAAGAGGAAAACGAGTTCCGCATCACTCCCGATGAGCTGAGGGCAAAGATAACGGATAAGACAAAGCTGCTTATCCTGCCGTTCCCAAACAATCCCACCGGCGCGGTCATGAGCCGTAAGGATCTTGAAGCGATTGCGGAGGTGCTGAAGGATACAAACATACTTGTGCTGTCCGATGAGATATACGGCGAGCTGCGCTACGGTGACGAAAAGCACACGCCGTTCTCGGCAATAGAGGGCATGTATGACAGAACGGTCGTTGTGAACGGCTTCTCAAAGACCTATGCTATGACCGGCTGGAGACTCGGCTATGCACTGGGGCCGGAGCGGATAATAAAGCTGATGACGAAGATCCACCAGTTCGGGATAATGTCATCACCGACCACAAGCCAGTATGCGGCTATAGAGGCGCTGCGCTCATGCGACGACGATGTTGAGGATATGCGCTGTGAGTACAATTACCGCCGCCGCGTTATCGTTGACGGGTTCCGGAATATGGGGCTTTCGTGCTTTGAGCCGCTGGGCGCGTTCTATGTATTCCCGTGTATAAAGCGGACGGGGATGACAAGCGACGAGTTCTGTAACAGGCTCCTGCAGGAGGAAAAGGTCGCTGTTGTGCCGGGTACGGCATTCGGCGAATGCGGCGAGGGCTTCATCCGCTGCTCATACGCATATTCGGTGGAATCGATAGAGGAAGCGCTGAGAAGGATAGAGCGCTTTGTAAAGAGACATATAGATTAAATTGATTGGAGAAATACAAATGGCTACAAAATATATTTTCGTAACAGGCGGAGTTGTTTCCGGACTCGGAAAGGGCATAACCGCGGCATCATTAGGCAGACTTTTAAAGGCGCGCGGCTATAAGGTGACTATGCAGAAGTTCGACCCGTACATAAATGTTGACCCGGGAACACTGAGCCCGTATCAGCATGGTGAGGTATTCGTTACCGACGACGGCGCTGAAACAGACCTCGATCTCGGACATTATGAGAGATTTATTGACGAGAACCTCAGCATAAACTCGAATGTGACAACGGGTAAGATATACTGGTCGGTGCTCAATAAGGAGCGCCACGGCGACTATGAGGGCAAGACCGTTCAGGTCATTCCGCATATTACCAATGAGATCAAGGACAGGGTTTACCGCGTTGCGCGTCATCAGGAGACAGATGTTGTTATAACTGAGATCGGCGGAACTGTCGGCGATATCGAGTCGACACCGTTTCTGGAGGCGATAAGACAGGTAGCCACAGAGGTGGGCAAGGAAAACTGTATCTATATACATCTAACTCTCGTTCCGTATCTTTCATCATCGGGCGAACAGAAGACAAAGCCGACGCAGCACAGCGTTAAGGAGCTTCTAAGCCTCGGCATCCAGCCGGATGTTATCGTGCTGAGAACGGAAAAGCCGCTTGAGGAGGGCACAAAGGAAAAGATCGCTCTGTTCTGTAATGTATCTGAGGACAGCGTTATCGAAAACATTGATCTTGATACACTCTATGAGGTACCGCTTGAGCTTGAAAGAGAGGGCTTTGCAAATGTTGTCTGCCGCAAGCTCGGCCTGAAGAATACAAAGCCGAACCTTGACGAGTGGAAGGCGATGGTGGATGTTGCAAAGGAGCTGCTTTCATCCGATGAGAGCGTTACTATCTCCCTTGTCGGCAAGTATGTATCGCTTCATGACGCATATATTTCGATCGTGGAGGCGTTAAAGCACGGCGGGATAAAGAATCATACGAATGTAAATATAAACTGGGTGAACTCCGAGGAGGTAACTCCGGAGACTGTGGACGAGCTGCTCTCCGGCAGCGACGGCATCCTCGTTCCCGGCGGCTTCGGCGACAGGGGAGTAGAGGGAAAGATAATCGCGGCGCAGTATGCGCGCGAGAACGATATCCCGTATTTCGGTATCTGTCTCGGAATGCAGATCGCGGTGATCGAGTATGCGAGAAATGTCCTCGGCTACAAGGACGCTCATTCAAGCGAGCTTGATCCTAACACAACGCATCCGGTGATCGATCTCATGCCGGAGCAGAAGGATGTTGAGGATCTCGGCGGCACGATGCGTCTGGGGCTTTATCCGTGTAAGATAGCATCCGGCACGCTTGCGGAGCAGGTTTACGGCAGCAGTCTTATATATGAGCGCCACCGTCACCGTTATGAGTACAACAACCTTTACAGGAAGGAGCTTACCGAGGCGGGACTTATCGCAAGCGGTATCTCGCCGAACGAGAAGCTTGTAGAGATGGTAGAGATCCCGTCACACAGCTATTACATAGGCGTGCAGTTCCATCCGGAATTCAAGTCGCGCCCGAACCATGCGCATCCGCTGTTCTCAGCATTTGTAAAGGCGGCAATGGATAAAAAGAATAAGTAAGTTTGAGTAAGTAAAGAAGGTAAGTTTGTGAAACGATATTTCCGGTTTATAAAACCGTACAGGCTGTGTTTTATACTGGGTCCGCTTCTGATGCTCACCGAGGTCGCGGGAGAGATAGTTCTCCCAAAGCTCATGGGCGGGATGATAGATCAGGGTATAATCAGCGATGCCGGTACGGGCTTTATAATCCGCCGCGCGCTTCTGATGCTCGGCTGTATCCTGATACAGGTAACGGGCGGCATATTAGGTCATTATTTTTCGATAAAGGCGGCGGTGAATTCGTCGAGCGATCTGAGGAAGGCGGTATTTGACAAGGTACAGGATTTTTCCTTTGCAAATATCGACAGGTTCTCGACAGGCTCGCTTGTGACAAGACTCACAAACGACATAACACAGATAATGAACATAACCCGTATGGGACTTATCATGGCGGTGCGCTCGCCGGGAATGCTCATAGGCGGCGTGATCATGTCGTTATCTATAAATCCGGGGATCGCCTCGGTGCTGTTCGTGGTGCTTCCGGTGCTTGCGATAGCAATATTTCTGATCATGCGCACAGCTATGCCGCGATTTGAGCTGATGCAGAAGCGGCTTGATGATCTCAACTCCGTAACGCAGGAGAACATCACCAATGTCCGCGTTATAAAGTCGTTCGTGCGCAATGACCATGAAAACGAGAAATTCCGTAACGCCTCCGGCGAGCTGAGGAACACTGCATTGAGCGCGCTCGAGGTAGTGGTATGCACAATGCCGGTAATGACGCTCGCGATGAATGCTGCAACGCTACTGGTGCTGTGGATAGGCGGCGGCTCGGTGATCGAGGGCGGTATCCAGGTCGGCGCATTGAGCGCGATAGTGCAGTACACTGTGCAGATACTCGGCTCATTGATGATGGTATCGATGTTCATAATCGGCTCAACAAGGGCTCTGGCATCATTTAAGAGAATTTCAGAGGTTTTAGACACCACTCCCGATCTTTCCGACGCGGACGCGAAATGCCGCGACAAGCATATAACGGACGGCAGAGTGGAGTTCAGAAACGTTTCGTTTAAATATTACAAGAGCCGCGAGGACAATGTTTTAGATAACATATCTTTTACCGCGGAGCCGGGCAAGATACTCGGTATAATCGGCTCGACAGGCTCGGGCAAATCCTCGCTCGTCCAGCTCATACCGAGACTGTATGATGTTACGAGCGGCGAGGTTTTGATAGACGGCGTAAATGTAAAGGACTACAGTCTTTATAACCTGCGCGAGAGTGTGGCAATGGTGCTGCAGAAGAATGTGCTGTTCTCCGGCACGATAGAGGAAAATCTGCGCTGGGGCGATGCTGACGCGACCGATGAGGAGCTTCGCGAGGCGGCTCGTGCGGCGCAGGCGGACGGGTTCGTCACATCCTTTACCGACGGATATAAAATGGAGCTCGGTCAGGGCGGCGTGAATGTTTCCGGCGGTCAGAAGCAGAGGCTTTGCATAGCAAGGGCGTTACTTAAAAAGCCGAAGATACTTATACTTGACGACTCTACCAGCGCGGTGGATACCGCGACCGAGGCGCAGATAAGACACGCGTTTTCGACTACATTAAAGGACACAACAAAGATAATCATAGCTCAGCGTATCGGCTCAGTCGTAGACGCGGACAAGATAATCGTTTTGAACGATGGACGCATCGTCGGCGAGGGCACGCATTCCGAGCTTATAGAAACAAACGAGGAATACCGTGAGATCTACTATTCTCAGATGGATAGAGACGAGAAGGAGGTGTCGTAATGCCTCCGCAGCCGGGAAGAGGACCGGGCAACAGAGATGCGCGGTTCCGTGAAAAATCAAAGCCGAAGGACCTCGGGCAGTCGATAAAGCGGCTGCTGAAATATGTTGACGAGGACAAGGGCAAGGTGATCCTTTCGATAGCCTGCGTATTGATAACAGCGGGCACCAACCTTACAGGAACATACATGCTCCGCCCGATAATAAACCATCTGGGCGAGAATGTGGATGCTGCCGAGAAGATCAGCACACTTATCGCAAGCCTCATGCTCATGGCTATAGTGTACATGACGGGCGTTATTTCGAGCTTCATCCAGTCACGAACGATGATAAGGGTATCGCAGAATACATTAAAGCGTATTCGTGATGATCTGTTTGGCAAGCTGCAAAAGCTTCATGTAAGGTACTATGATACCAACAGCGCCGGCGATATAATGAGCCGGTTCACAAACGATGTCGATAACATCGGTCAGATGTTCGACTCGACGATATTACAGACATTTTCGGGCGTTATCACACTTGTAGGCACGATAGTGCTTATGCTTATCACCAATCTGCCGCTTGCGTTGGTAACGCTGATACTCACTCCCGCGATCGCAAAGGTAGCGGGAACGATAACAAAGCATACAAGGAAATACTACAGCCTTCAGCAGTCGTCACTTGGCGCTGTGAACGGGTATATCGAGGAAACGATAACCGGACAGAAGGTAGTAAAGGTATTCAATCACGAGGAGCAGGCGAAGGAGGATTTCCAAAAGCTCAATGAGGAGCTGAGGGAATATCAGACCCGCGCAAACTTCCTCGGCGGCATCATGGGGCCGTGCATGAACGCCATGAGCCAGATAAGCTATACCGTTACAGCGTTCATAGGCGCGATCTTAGCATTCCTAACGCGTGTCGGCACCATCGGCGCAGGCAGCTTTGCGGCGCTCGATATCGGCGGTCTTACGGTGTTTGTAAACTACTCAAAGCAGTTTGCAAGACCGATAAACGAGATATCCAATCAGATGAATGTCATCATGTCCGCCCTTGCAGGCGCGGAGCGCGTGTTCAAGGTGATGGACGAGGAGCCGGAAACGCAGAACGACAGCAACAAGGTAAGGCTTACAAATGTTAAGGGTGATGTGGTGGTAAATAATGTCACATTCGGCTATAACAAGGATAAGACGATACTGAAAAACATTTCGATGTATGCGCACCCGGGTCAGAAAATAGCGCTTGTAGGCTCGACCGGCGCGGGAAAAACAACGATAATCAACCTGTTAACGCGATTCTATGATGTAAACGAGGGTACTATCACCATCGACGGCGTCGATATCCGCGATATTGACCGCGATTCTTTGCGTGAGAACATAGCGATGGTGCTTCAGGACACACACCTGTTTACGGGTACCGTAATGGAAAATATCCGTTACGGGCGACTTGACGCTACCGATGCCGAAGTACGCGATGCGGCAATGACCTCATGCGCGCACATGTTTATAAAGAATATGCCCGACGGCTATGACACTGTGCTCACCGGTGACGGCGCGAACCTGTCGCAGGGACAGCGGCAGCTGCTGAACATAGCAAGAGCCGCGCTCTCAAAGGCACCGATACTGATTCTCGACGAGGCAACCTCGTCTGTTGATACCAGAACGGAGCAGAGCATAAACCGCGGCATGGACGCGCTCATGGAGAACAGGACGACCTTCGTCATCGCGCACAGGCTCTCGACCATACGCAATTCAGATGCTATCATGGTTCTGGAGAACGGCGAGATAATCGAGCGCGGCACGCACGAGGAGCTGCTAGCAATGAAGGGAAGATACTTCGAGTTGTACACCGGTATCAAAGAACTAGACTAAGCGATCGCATACGCGATCTAAAAGAATAAAGAATGAAGAAGAAATAATAATTAATAAAAAATGGAGAAATCCCGTCGGGATTTCATCAACATTTATTCTTTATTCACTATTCTTTATTATTTCTTATTTTTAATATAAAGTGGAAGGGGAAGACAGAAACAATGAAGGTATACCAGATGATATACACTTCGGTGAAGCATTCGATAGCTGTGCCGGAGCTTGGACTTTCAAATCAGTCCGGTATGCGGGTATGGTCATGCTCGCAGGGACTGACGAGAGAAAATATCTCCGAGCTCATCCGATTTGCGGGCTACAGGCTGCCGAAAAACGACACCACGGAATATTCAAAGGAGCTGGGCGATCCGTCAGTTCCGGCAATGTTCCCGAAGGTTTTCAGAACGATCAGGCTTGCTGACGGCAGATTTGCCGCGATCCAGTCGGTCTATGCGGGCTGTGATGTTAACGGCGACGAGGGCAACTTTTTCGCCCACGCGCTGGTCTTTGACGAATACGGCGAGGATTTCTTTCCGGAGCAGTATTTTTCATCAGCGTTATTCAGGACATATCTCACCAAGGAGGAGCAGGAGACGGAGCTTGTCAAATACCTCCCGATAATCGAAAACCCGCCGAAGCCGGATGGGCTTGAGGACGAGATAAAGACCTTTATAAAGCTGCATAAAAAGGAGCTTACATATCTCATAAATCATGCGGTGACGATGCTCACCTCGGAGCATCTTAAAAACATATGTATATGTACGGATGATGAGTATCTTACGGAAAGATATCTCATAGCGCTTAAATGGATACTGCCGCGTGATGTTGAACGAAATACCGGTATATCGACATATAATGTATATCTTCCATCGGATAAGCAGGACAGGATCGTGTTCCACGGCACGATAGAGGGACGGAACAACATAAGGCACGAGGCTATCGAGACCCGTGAGAACTGCATCTATGTTGATTTCGGAGCAATAGATTTCTCAGCAGTCTCCGAGTCCAGCCTGTTCAATCTCAGCGTTGACGAGATCCGCGCAGAATACGCAAAATATGATCTTAATTCGATCGCAGCATACCTTGACTGGTTTTCACTCACGCAGAACACAACAGTCCGCGGTATGGGCGCAAAGCTTCTGAAGTTCAAGCATTCCGCGGGTGAGCGATCATTTGCGATACGCGCAAAGGAGCTGTTCAAAGACATTGATGACCCTTCCATGTCTGATGTAAAATTCGAGATCACCAAGGTCATGTACGACAATATCGGGCTCTTTGATGAAGAGGTCGAAAAGCTCACAAGCATTTATGTCGGTGACTGTATCGACAGACTTTGCGCCGGCGAGGATTACGATGTGGATTCTGTGTTCCGTGCCGCAGACGCACCCGAGGATCAGGTAAAGACGATCATGGCGGCTCTGCCCGGGTATATGGACAAGATCGGCGCGAGTCTTGACGGGATGGGCGATAAGAACAAGCACTTGATGCTGAACCTCATAGTACATCTGAAGCACGCATCGGGGGCTGAGGACTGGAAGACGATGTTCGATAACAGACATAAGCATCTTGCGATATTTATAGAGCTTGCCGTTCCCGAGGTCATCACAGGCTTTGGTGTGAACACCTTCTCGATCCCGAAGGATTGGACAAGGGACGAGCTTAACGAGCTGGTCGCATATATCGAGGCATCGACTGAGGACAAGCAGCTATCCATGGGCTGCATAAAATACATTTCCGAAAACGCGGATGTAGACTGGGAAAAGTACGGTATAACCATAGCGCGCCGTCGCAAGATGCCCGAGGAGGTACAGCGCGATACCGAGAAGATCCGGCACTGGCTCACAAGGGTAGGCTATGAGCCGTATCAGCGTAATTCGTATGAGCTGATAAAGCGCGAGATCCTTGCCGAGACCGAGGACAAGCCGTCACCGCTGCTGGTTGCAAGACTGCTTACGGCGGTATACACATGGCAGGGCGCGTATGATAATCAGGTAAATGCCAAAAAGTATGCCGAGCGCGTCAGCAAGCTGCTTATGGAGCTGAGGAAGAATCAGCCTCAGTGCTATAATTACATGATACCAAAGCTTGCGATAGAGATAGTAGAGTCCCAGGGACACTATCATGATATAATGATAAATACCGAGACCATGCCGCCGAGCTTCTGGAACTGGTTTTTGATCGGCGCGCAGCGCGCAAAGCGCAATGATAAGGTCATGCTGACCTATTCGCGTATATATGAGTCAAACAAGCTGAAGCTGAACAGACTTCAGGTAAAAAGTTCGTTAAGAAAAGTATTTAAGGATGAATGAGAAAGGAAACCAAAGCAATGAAAAATGTATTTAAAAGGATAACACTTACAGTATGCGCCGTGCTCACCGCGGCAATGGTAGCCGCAGCTCCCGTGCTTGCATCGTCTGATGCGGGCTTCCGCAGCGGTCCTGGCAGCAGCACATCGGCGGTGACCGATACAAATACAGGCAATCAGGCAGCCGCATCAAACACCAGCCAGTCGGTGACAAATAATGCTACATCGACTACAAATTCGGTGACAACACAGACATCATCGGCAAATAATGCCGCAGCAGCGAATAAGCGTTATCTTACAAAATGGGGCGGATTCTTCTGGTTCCTTCTCTCAGTCATAGTGAACTTCATACTCAGCTGCTGGGTAGCAAACCGTTTCTACCGCATGGCTAAAAAGAGCGCTCAGAGCTCGAACGAGGTACGCGCATTGCGTAAGGACATCGAGGAGCGCTTCGCATCGACCATTCAGGATATCAATGAGCCTGCAGTCGAGGTCATCAACAGCAATGAGAGCTATGCGCGCGATGAAGAGGGCATTGCAATGCCGGAGCATAAGTCACATGTTGAGCTCAATGATGAGGAGCGCGAGATGATGCGCCGCTGGGACACAAAACGCACCGCTGAAAGAACAGCTGATGATACAGAGGATGACTATGAGGACGCGCCGCGCCGTGGAGTGCGCCGCGCATATCAGCCCACACGCCGTTCATCGGGCATAGAGTTTGAGGACGAGGAAGGCGATGAGGAGTACGAGGCTCCTGCGCGTAAGGCAAGACCGGCACGCAAGAGCACAAAGGCTACCGAAACACTGTCTTCTGCAAAGAACAAGGCGAAGGATTTCCTAAGCAACGTATTCCCGTTCGAGGACTGAGCAGAATAATAAATGACAAAATGCGGCTCGCGGAGCCGCATTTTGTCATTTTACCTCTATTATCTTCACCTTTGACGGCGGAATGACAGCTGTGCCGGTGACTATGTCGCAAAGCTGTGCCGCCTGCTCCTCGGTGAGCCCGTCGGTCTTTACGGTGACGGTCGCAGTGCCGTCATTTAAGTACACGCAGGTGTCGGGGAAGCCCTTCGCACCGGCGAGGTTTTCAATGCTGCTTTCAAGCTCTATGTCTGATGCGCAGTCCACAAGCCGCTCTCCGGCAAGCTTGCGTGTTTCCTCATCAGCCTTTTCATCCTCGGAGGCGGATCTCAGTGCCTCCATTGCCGCAGCCCGCGCCGTCTCCCGGTTGTGCCGGGCGTCTTCAAAATACTTGGTCGAATCCATGGACGGTGCTGCCGTAGACTCGGACGCCGCATCCTCCGCCTCGCTTTTGTCGCCATCATCAGCCTCTGCCTTGTTGTTTGAGGATACCATCTCCGCCTCGCCGAGCATCTTCCCGGTCTCTACATAGCTTGCATTGTCGCGGACTCTTACCGAATCCTGATATGACCAGTTCAGATATCCCGCAAGTCCTATCAGCACCACCAGCGATGCCGCGATTATCTCTTTCTTTCTCACAATATCATCTCCAATTATTATTTTCGTGTCCTGTGATATACGCATACGCGGTTCATGCCCGCCCCCGTGACTGCGGCGGCAGCCTCTGCAAGCTGCTGCCGCACCCGCGGATCATCAGCGCCGTCCGCAACGATTATCACGCCTCTGACCTTGGGATACACCTCCCGTTTTACCACCACATCACCGCTGTAGGAAAAGGTCCTGCCGGACTGCTCTCCGGCAAGCTCCTTTTCGGCGGTGCTCTCGTAAGAGATCATCACGGAAATCTCTCCCGCGCCTTCGATCTTGGATAAAATCTCACTGAGCCGTTCCTCCTCCCTTTGAAATTCCGCAGAAGTCGCAGACCCCTCTGTCTGCTTCGTACCTGAGGGAAGTATGCCGGAAACGGCTATGATCCCTATCCCAATTATTAATATTACAAGCATAAGCCGATTATTCCGGTTTTTCAGAAAGTTTTTTATCTGCAACTGTTATCACCTCCGCCGCGCTGTATACCTCGCGCAGTCTGCCTATAACTATATTATCCGGATGCCCTCCGTAAACTGTTATTTTCTTTATGCCTGTTATATGTCCCTCGCCGTCTGTCGCGGCCTCAGCCTCTGCCGTTATATCCATGCCGAACTCGGATGCTATGCGGCTCTTAACATCATTTTCGATCCGCCGCTCGAATTCCTGCCGCAGCTCTCGGTAAAAAATATCCGTCCCCTGAGTCGATGCGGGCGCGGTATTGAAGCTGAGATCTGAGAGCACATCCGAGCGGAAAAACGAGATTATCGGGCTGCCTATGGATACTGCAATGACCAGCCCTGTCACTATGGATATGTATTTACTCCACTTATCGGGCGAGAGCATATTTATGACTGCGCCGAGCACTGCCGCGCCCGCGATAGAGATTATATATGCGCGCATTCTTTTTCACCCCGTCACGCGTAATATGATACAGATGTTTATAACGAACATCACCGTTGTGAGTATAAGCGTGCCGAAGATCGCCGTCACCGCCTCGCTCATGCCCCACAGCATGGCGGATATCCGCTTGTCTGTGATCGGCTCAACTATCGCCGATACGAGCTTCAGCATAAGCTGCATAATGCCCAGCTTCAGTATCGGCACTATGCAAATGACGCACATGATGACGATGCCCGCGACACCAACCGCGTTTTTTATAAGCCCCGCCGAGGTCGTGACAGTGTCGAGCGTATCGGAAAGGAATCCGCCCACGACGGGAACAAATGAGCCAATGGCAAACTTTATCGCCCTTGCGCTCACCGCGTCAAGGGATGCCGCCGAGAAGCCGTAAACGGTGTTTATTCCGGTAAACAGAGTGATAATTAGCGCAAGCAGCCATTTTGAGACCGACCGCACTATTTTTATAAATCCGCTTACGCTGTTTTTTTCATCTATATTTCCCGCCACCGAAAGCACCGCCGAGAATGCCATGAGCGGTATAAGACACCTTTCAATGATGAGTGAGATCACATATACCGAGGTGGATAGCACCGGCTCAAATGCTGCCGCCGATGCCGCTCTGCCGCACGCAAAGACGGAGAGGATCAGCACAGGGGTGAGCTTACTCATAAATGTCGTCATTTCGGTCATGACTCCGGCACCGTAGGAAAGGGCGGTGGAGAATGCCGTGAGCGCAAGCCCGCTTATAACGGTGAAAAAAGTGAAGAACGCCGCTCTGCCGCCTGAGCTTTCGCCTAGTGATGAGTTTAATGTCCCTATTGCTGATGAGAGCATTGCCATTACAAGGATGATCGCCGCCGTTCCGGAAAAGGCGCGCAGCTCGGAGAGCAGCATATGTGAGATATTGTTTAAGATCTCTGCCGGATCAAGCGAGAATCTGCCGGAAACGATATCGCCTGCCGTTTCGTTAAAGAGCGAGTAGCCTTCGATCGTAGGCGCGGTCATATCGAGTTCACCACCTTCACGCAAAGCTCAATGAGCGATCTCATGACGGGCAGTGTGAGCATGAGTATCGTTATCTTTCCTGCGGTCTCTATTTTTGACGCTATTGCGCCCTCGCCGGAGTCACGCAGGATCTCGGCGGCAAATTGCGCCAGATATGCAATACCAGCTGCCTTTATGCAGATGATGAAGTAGTTTATATCCACGCCGCAGTCATTGACGAGCCGGCTGATATCATCCACTGCCGTGCCGACCTGGGCTATCACTCCGGCTAAGATGACCGCCGAGGTGATGAGGGCGCATACCGCGGCATACTCAGGCCGCTCGCGGCGCAGCACAAGTGTGAGCATGCCTCCGGCAAAGCCTATCCCGATAGTCCGTATCAGGTCCGTCATAGGTTGAAGATCTGCTTGATCGAATCGAACAGCTCGCCTATGCGCTGGGTGAGGATAAACAGCACCGCGACAAGTCCGGCGATGGTTATGAGCAGCGCCTGCTCGTCTCTGCCCGCGCGGGAGAGAAGCTGGTTTATCACCGCCACAACTATCCCTATGCCCGCTATCTGGAATATCAAGTCAACATTCATTTTGTTCTACTCCTAAATAAGCATAAGTATAAAAAATATACCTGCGGCTATCCCGCAGCCGCGGTATGCGCGGCCGAGCCGCTTGTATTCATCAGCTGCATCAGCCGCGTATGCCGCGGCAAGCTCCCGCGTTCGGGCAATGGATTTTTTCTGTCCCTCAATATCTGTCATCCCAAGCTCCGAGCCAAGCGAGAGAATTGCCGAAAGCTCGTTTTCTTTAATCCCTGCCGCATCTGCCGCAGCCCTGACCGACGTCTCCCATGCCGTGCGTATGCCGAGGCTTTCTATATCGCAGTCTGTGTACAGCCCGCAAAGCTCCTTGCTTTTGATGCGCCCGAAGATGACTCCGAGCGGATATCTGCCGAAAACTATCTCCGTTTCAAGGACGGATAGCGAGGTCACGAATGCGTTCAGAAAATCGCGGCGCCGCTTCAGCTTGTCTGCTGCGGAAAAGCCGTACATGGCGCATACCGCGCCTATGAGCACAGCGCCTGTGAGCTTAAGCATCGCGTATCTCTGCGACCTCGCCGATCTTCTGCGATAGTGTTATAACGGTGTCGAACATCGGCACAAGGCGGGAGAGGTGAGCCCGCTTCATCAGCCCGTCGGCGTTTCTTCCGTGTACTGACGCTATCACCGCAACGCCGCTGTTCATTATGCTCTGTATCGCCTCGCATTCCTCTGCCGAGCCTATCTCATCTGTGATGATGACCTCCGGCGACATCGAGCGCAAAAGCATCAGCATCCCCTGCGCCTTAGGGCAGTTATCGAGCACTGTCGTGAGATTGCCGAGGTCGAACGGACTTCTTCCGTTATACATTGCTGCGAGCTCGCACCGCTCGTCCGCTATGCCTACGCTGTGCCCTGAATGGGAAAGGCTGCGGGCGATGTCGCGCAGCATTGTAGTTTTTCCGCAGCATGGGGGAGAGATGACGAGCGCGCTTTTTACGGGGTTCTGGTCGATATGCGCCATCACGCTGTCCGCTGCGCCGATCACCTCTGCCGCGCGGCGTATGTTCATGGCTGAAATGTTTTTGATGAACTCCACAGAGCCGTTTTCCGTCACCGCTGTTCCGGCGATGCCAACGCGGTGTCCGCCCTCTATGGTTATATACCCGTTTTTGATCTCATCCTTTACCGAGTAGAGTGATGAGCGCGTGACGCGCTCCAAAAGCTCTGTCATCTGCGCGTCGGTAACGCGCACCGCATTATGCGGCTGCCGCGAGAGCATACCCTTTTCGGTGACATAGAACACACCGTCAAAGAAACGGATGGACAAGGGCTTTCCGCTTATAAGCTTCAGCTCCTGCATCCCGTCAAGGCTTATCCGGCACAGGTATTTTACCAGCTGCATCGGCAGTACCCTTAATACCCCGCGGTCATCACCCGTAAGATCATTTGTAGCTATATACATGGTTATACATTAAGATCCTTTCTTTCAAAACTTATGGTATGTTCTATTTTATTATAGTTTGTCCTTAAATAGAACACAAAAAAGACGCTCCGAAGAGCGCCTTTCAGATATTATTTACTTGCTTGTGCAGATGATGACTCTTATGCGTCCGCCCTTATCCTCAGTCTTGTCGTAGTAGCAGGTGTATTTATAGCTGCCGCTTATCGCTTCATTGAGCGACATTTCAAGATACTTGAAGTCCTGTTTTCTGAATACCTTCACCTTGTCTGAGAGCAGATATTTTTTGTCGCCTGTCACCGCGTGGCTCTGCGTGAGCTCCGTAATAACGGAGGGGTAGCTTGAGAGCTGTGCGGCAAAGGTAACTTCTTTGTCATCGTGGGCAAACTGTACCGGATTGCCTACTGTGAGGCTGAAGCCTGATGCTGTGTAGTTGCTGTTATCAAATGTGAAGCCCATTGCAAGTGACTGAGCTGCATTTGCGTTAAATTCCATGGTCTTTGGTCCAAGATCAAGTGGATCACCAACCCAAACAGGTGCGATGTACTGGTTTGGAAGCTCCCAGTTCATTGTGTGATACCACTCAGCGTTCTGAGAATCTACACCCTCAGGGAAGTGAATGTGTCCATCATGATCTGCTACATAATCCTTGCCTTCCTGACCCCAGATAAGAAGGGTTGAAAGCTGTGGATCTGTGTAAAGCTCGTTCATAAGCTGAACTGCTGCGATCGGATCAGGTGATGCCTGGTTAAGAC